>DATJSI010000085.1 GCA_035504215.1 Mycobacteriales bacterium | reverse complement strand
CGCGGACCACGTCCGGCCGGGTGAGATTGAGAATCTCGTTGCAGCCCTCGTGCCCCTCGAAGTCGTCGAGGGTCAGATCGAAGCTCTGCAGCATCGTGCCCATCGCGCCGTCCGCGACAAGCACCCGCTCCTGCAGAGCCTGAAGCAGTGCGGCAGGTGAGAGGCGCTGCGAGGTGCCAGCCATTTCGGGCCAGTCTATCGACGAGGGGCAGCCGGCCCGGTCGATTTAGGTGCTCGCCGGAACGGCACCGGCGCGGACCCGGCATACGCTGGCCGGGTGGCTGTCGAACGCGTTCCCGGCGACCGACCCCGGATGATGATCGCTGCGTTCGAAGGATGGAACGACGCCGCGGATGCCGCGACCAACGCCATCGAGCACCTCGAGCGCGAGTGGGCAGCGACGCCGTTCGCCGCGATCGACCCCGAGGACTACTACGACTACCAGGTCAACCGTCCGACGGTTCGGCTGGTCGACGGTGTCTCGCGGCGGATCGACTGGCCCACCACTCGGCTGGGCCTGGCAACCGTCGGCGACACCGAGGTCGTGCTGGTCCGCGGGCTCGAGCCGAACATGCGCTGGCGGGCGTTCTGCGAGGAGCTGACCGAGTTCGCGGACGAGCTCAACGTCGACCGGGTGGTCTGCCTGGCTGCGCTGCTCGCCGACGTTCCTCACACCCGTCCGATCGACATCAACGGCTCGGCGTCCGACGAGGCGACCGCGGTGTCGCTCGGGCTCTCGCGGTCGCGGTACGAGGGACCCACAGGTGTCGTCAGCGTGTTCCACCAGTCGTTGTCCGAGACCGGCCGGATGGTCGTCACGTACTGGGCGAGCGTCCCGCACTACGTCGCGCAGCCGCCGTGCCCGAAGGCCACGCTGACTCTGCTGCATCGGGTGGAGGACGCGCTCGACATCGCCATCCCGCTCGCGGACCTGCCGGAGCAGTCGCTGGCCTGGGAGAACGGCGTCGACGAGCTCGCCCGGGAGGACGGCGAGATTGCAGACTACATCGCCTCGCTCGAACGGCGCGATGACGCCGCCGAGCTCCCCGAGGCCAGCGGCGAGGCGATCGCCAAGGCGTTCGAGCGCTACCTGCGCCGCCGCGACGACACGTTGTAGCGCTCAGACGATCCCGAGCAGCGCATCGACAGCGGTCGCGGCATCTACAGGTGCGGCCCGGTCGGCCCCGCCGGCCGCCACCCATGCGTCGACCGCATCCACGGCTGCCGAGGTGTCCTGCCCGTCCCGGAGCGCGTGGCGTAGCCGGCGCACGAGCTCGGCGGCGGGTGATGCCGACGGGCGCGAGAAAGCCTCGCGCCACGACGTCAGCTTCGCGGTCGCCGCCTCGATCTCCTCGTCGTGCCACTCCCAGGCGGTCGTGTGCGGGTGCCGCAGCAGCGCGATCCGGATCGCCATCGGATCGACGCCCCGGCGCCGGAGCGCGGAGACCAGCACGAGGTTGCCGCGCGACTTCGACATCTTCTCGCCGTCGTAGCCCACCAGCGCCTGATGCACGTACGCGTGCGCGAACGGATGTCGTCCCGAGGCCACCTCCGCGTGCGCGGCGGACATCTCGTGGTGAGGGAACACCAGGTCGTCTCCGCCGCCCTGGACGTCGATCGTGGGACCGAGGTGAGTGGTCGCAATCGCCGTGCATTCGATGTGCCAGCCAGGGCGGCCGTGGCCGAGGGCGGTGTCCCATGCCGGCTCGCCCGGCCGCTCCGCCTTCCACAGCAACGGGTCGAGCGGATCCTTCTTGCCCGGCCGGTCAGGATCGCCGCCTCGCTCGCCCGACAGCCGGATCATCTCGGCGATCGGAAGCCTCGACACCGTGCCGAAGTCCGGCGCTGCCGCGACCGAGAAATAGATGTCGCCGTCGACGTCGTACGCCGCACCCCGGTCGCGCAGCGCCGCCACCGCGGACACGATGTCGGGAATCGCTTCGACCGCACCGATGTAGGCGTCGGGCGCGATGACCCGAAGCGCGGTCATGTCCTCGCGGAACAACTCGGTCTCGCGCTCGGCGATCACGGTCCAGTCCTCGCCGGTCTGCACCGCACGCTCGAGCAGCGGGTCGTCGACGTCGGTGACGTTCTGTACGTAGCGCACGTGCTTGCCCGCGTCGAGGCAGGTCCGGTAGAGCTCATCGAAGAGCAGGTAGGTCGCGGCATGGCCGAGATGAGTGGCGTCGTACGGCGTGATGCCGCACACGTACATCGAGATCTCGCCCTGCCCGGTGCCGATCTCGGTCAGCCGTGCGGTCGAGGAGTCATGCACCAGGATCGGCTGGTCGGAAGCCTCCCCCGGGATTCGCGGCACGGTCGGCGAGGTCCAGGAGCGCACGCGCAGAGCCTATGCGCCCGGGGACGGCGAACCCGCTAGAACGGCGGCCAGGGCACGGGCGGCCAGTCGCCGTGCGGGACCGGGTGCCGGCGGGTGGACAGCAGCCGGTCGATCCGGCGCTCGGTGGCCCACACCTCGTCACGGCTGAGCAGCTCGCGCAGGATGCGGGCCAGCCGGCCGGAGCCGTCCAGATCCGCCTTGAGCGCCGCAAGGACGTCGAGCGCCTCGTCGGTGAGCCGCTTGCCCTGCCATCCCCACAGCAAGGTGCGCAGCTTGTCCTCGACCGAGAAGCAGACGCCGTGGTCCACGCCGTACACGTGACCGTCGGGCAGCGGCAGCAGGTGACCGCCCTTGCGGTCGGCGTTGTTGACCACCGCGTCGAACACCGCCATCCGCCGCAGCGGCTCGACGCCGCTGCGCGCCAGCACCCCGAGGTCGACGTCCTCGTCGACATCGATCCACAGCTGGCACATGCCGATGCCGTAGGGCCCGTCGCGCAGCACCGTGGGCGGCACGATGTCCCACCCGGTCGCGCTCGACACCTCGAACGCCGCCACCTCGCGCGCCGCGAGGGTCCCGTCCGGGAAGTCCCACAGCGGCCGCTCTCCCGCGACCGGCTTGTAGACGCACGCCGCCGTCACGCCGTCGCACGTCACGGTGCAGAACAGTGTCGCGTTGGACGCATCGATCAGCCGGCCCTCGACCTCCAGCTCGCCGGCGCGTAGCAACGCCAGCGCACCTTCGAGGTCGATCTGGCCGATGGACTCAGTCATCGCTTCCAGTGTCACCCGGCGTGTAGATGACCGTTCTGCCGCGGGCAGATGTGGCCCTCCGGATCGAGCGGGTTGCCGCACAGCGGGCAGGGCGGCCGGCCGGCGGCGACAACCCTCAGCGCGCGCTTCGCGAACGCGCGAGCGACCGCCGGCGACAGTCGCACCCGCAGCATGTCGGCGTTGGTCTCCACATCCGAGGGCGCGACGTCCTCGTCCTCCTCGCCACGATCGGACTGCGCCTCGATGATCACGAGGGCGTCGTCCTCGTCCCAGGCGAGGGCAAGGGTTCCGACCCGGAACTCCTCTTCCACCGGCACCTCGAGCGGCTCGACGTCCTCGAGCTGCGGTGGTGGGACAGCGGGGACGACCGACGCGGCGCCCTGCCGGCGGCGTACCTCGTCGAGCAGCTCGTCGAGGCGCTCGGCCAGGGCGGATACCTGCAGCTTCTCGAGCGCGACCGAGATCGTTCGACCGTGACCGGTCGCCTGAAGGTAGAAGGTGCGCTCGCCGGGTTGGCCCACCGTGCCGGCTACGAATCGGTCCGGCGGGTCGAACGCGAACTCCCGACCAGCCACGCGATCACCCTATGTCGCGGCCCCGGCGCCGCCGCCGACGGCGGCGTCCGAGCTCGGTCTGCGCCGGCGGCCGCCGCGGCGTTTGGGGGGCATCAGGTCGGCGACCGCGCCACCGGTGTCGTTCATCCGCAGGACGAACGGGCGCAGCGTGGTGTAGCGCACGACGGACACCGAGGCCGGGTCAACCTGGATCCGCTGAAACGCGTCGAGGTGCATGCCCAGCGCGTCGGCGAGGACCGCCTTGATGACGTCCCCGTGACTGACCGCGATCCAGGTCGCGCCGTCGCCGAGCGCGAGGTTACGGCTGCGGATCGCATCCACCGCGCGGTCCTGGGTCTCGCGCAGGGCCTCGCCACCAGGGAAGCGTGCCGCGCTGGCATGGCTCTGCACGACCTTCCAAAGCGGGTCTTTGGCAAGGGTCTTCAGCGACTGGCCCTCCCAGTCGCCGTAGCGGACCTCACCGAGCCGCTCGTCGAGGTCGACCTCGAGCTCACGGCCGCCGGCCAGCAGGTCCGCGGTCTCGCGGCAGCGCGGCAACGGGCTGGAGACGATCGCGGTGATCGGTACGCCGGCCAGGCGGGCCGCGAGGGCGCCGACCTGCTCGCGACCCTTGTCGGTGAGGCTCACGCCGGCCGTCCAGCCGGCCAGCACCCCGCTGTTGTTGGCGTCCGTCACGCCGTGCCGGACCAGCAGAACCGTGGTCATCGCGTCATCGCGTCATCGTGCGCGTCGCCGCCGGCTACTCGCCGACGCCGGACTTGTCGAGTGCCTGCGCAGCAGCCCGGACGGTCGCGATCCGGTCGTCCTGGGTAGCGCCGTAGCAGCTGATGTTGAGGGTCGTGACGCCGGAGGCGGCGAGTGCCTGCATCCCGTCAGCGATCCGCTCGACCGGCCCGAGCAGGGAGGTCCGATCAATGAACTCCAACGGCACCGCGGCGGCCGCCTCGTCGTACTTGCGGTCGAGGTACAGGTCCTGGATCGTGGCCGCCTCGGCCTCGAAGCCCATCCGGGCGGCGAGCCGGTTGTAGAAGTTCTGCTCCCGGGAGCCCATGCCGCCGATGTAGAGCGCGGCAAAGCCGCGGGCCGGGCCGGCGGCTTCGCCGATGTCGTCCCCGACGATCACCGGCATGGTCGGTGCGATGTCGAACGGAGCATCGGTACGACCCGCGTTGGCCCTGCCCGCGTCGATCGACGCGACCAGCTCGGGAGCGAACTGCGGGTCGTAGAAGATCGCCAGCCAGCCGTCGCACTTCTCCCCCGCGAGCTCGAGGTTCTTCGGCCCGATCGCGGCCAGGTAGATCGGCATGTACTCGCGGACCGGATGGATGATCATCTTCAGGGCCTTGCCCGGGCCGTCCGGCAGCGGGAGCGTGAAGTGCTCGCCGTCGTAGGCCACCCGTTCCCGCGACAGCGCGAGGCGGACGATGTCGATGTACTCCCGGGTCCGGCCGAGCGGCTTGTCGAACCGTACGCCGTGCCAGCCCTCGGAGACCTGTGGGCCGGAGACCCCGAGGCCGAGCCGGAACCGGCCGCCCGACAAGGTGTCGATCGTCGCGGCCGTCATGGCGGTCATCGCCGGCGTACGGCCGGGGATCTGGAAGATCGCGCTGCCGAGGTCGATCGTCGTCGTGTGCGCGGCGATCCAGGTCAGGACCGTTGCGGCATCGCTCCCGTAGGCCTCAGCGGTCCACACACAGCTGAAGCCGAGCCGCTCGGCCTCCTGGACCAACCCGACGTTGTCCGCGTCGCTCACCAGGCCCCAGTAGCCGAGGTTCAGTCCGAGTCGCATTCGCGCAGCCTACTGAGGCGGTTCCGGCCGCGGCCGTGTCGCGGGTCGATGCCCGTCGGTGCCGCGGATACCCTCCGGCCATGAAACAGCGGCGGCTCGGCAGCACCGGTCTCTACGTCTCACACCTCGCGCTCGGCACGATGGGCTGGGGGCGCGACACCGATGAGGACGACGCCTCGAACCAGCTGGCTGCCTTTGTCGAGGCCGGCGGCACGCTGGTCGACACCGCCGACGTCTACGCCGAGGGCGAGAGCGAGGCAATCCTCGGCCGGCTGCTGGGCACGGTCGTCAACCGCGAAGACCTCGTCATCGCCACGAAGGCGGTCAGCGTTCGCGGCGGAGACCGCGACCGCGACGCCTCCCGCCGGCACCTGCTCGATGCGCTCGACGCATCGCTGAAGCGGCTGAACACCGATCACGTCGACCTGTGGCAGATGCATTCGTGGGATCCGCGCACGCCGCTCGAGGAAACGCTCGGCGCGCTCGACTCGGCGGTGGCGTCCGGCCGCACGAGATATGTCGGGATCAGCAACTACACGGGCTGGCAGACCGCAAAGGCGGCCGCGTGGCAGCGCGCCTGGCCGGGTCGCGCGACGATCGCCTCGACCCAGGTCGAGTACTCGCTGCTCGAGCGCGGGATCGAGCGCGAGGTCGTCCCGGCCGCCCTCAACCTATGGATCGGGATCCTGCCCTGGTCTCCGCTCGGGCGCGGGGTGCTGACCGGCAAGTACCAGGGCGGCACCCCGGCCGAGTCGCGCGCGACGACCGCCGACTACAACCGGTTCGTCACGCCGTACCTCGACGAGCGGGCCAGCCGCATCGTCGGGGCGGTCCTCACCGCCGCGGACGGGCTCGGGGTCTCCCCGCTCGCCGTGTCACTCGCCTGGGTCCGTGACCGTCCCGGCGTCGTCGCGCCGATCGTTGGTGCCCGCACCGCGGGTCAGCTGAAGGCATCGCTCGAAGCCGAGGCCACCGTGCTGCCGGACGAGATCCGCCGGGCGCTCGACGACATTTCGACGCCGGTCATGGGTTATCCCGAGGGGCCGGCGGCACTCGGTTCCTGAGTCCGGATCACCACCTACGCTCGCCCAGGTGGATACGGCGTTCGAGGCGTTCTGTGCGGCCGGCCTGTGGCCTGGTCTCGGGAAGCTGTCCGCCCAGCTCCCGGCCGCGCACATCAACGGTCCCGACGACGTGACGCCCGAGGCGCTCACCGCGATCACGACCGCCGCCAAGGCACAGCGCCTGGTCCGCGCCTTCGACGACGCACGTCCGCGACTGGCGGTTGCCGAACTGCTGTTTGCCGCGGGACTGCCGGCTCGGCTCGCGTTCGGTGCGGTCGACCTCTACGGGCGGGCGGCTCCCGACGAGCTGCGCAGCGACCCGTGGCGGCTGCTCGGCGTTCCCGGCGTCGAGGTGCGCGAGGCCGACCGCTTCGCGATCGCGACGCTCGACGAGCGTCCCACCAAGGAGGATCCGCGGCGCGGTCGTGCCGTCACCGCGTGGGCGCTGGGCCGCGCAGCCCGGGACGGCCACACCCTGATGCCGGAGCCGACCGCGATCGCGGCGCTGGCAGGGGTCGACATCCCTGAGCCGACCCAGGCGATCGCGGCGGCGGTGGATGAGGGCTCCGTCGTCGCGTACGACGCCGTGGAGGCCGAGCCGGACGCGGCGCCGGCAATCGCCCTGCTCCGCTACGCGGTCGCCGAGGACACCGTCGCCGAGGGGTTGCTGCGGCTCGTGGCAACTGCACAGCCGATCGCGGACGACTCGGATCTCGCGGCCGTTGCCGACGAGCTCGACCCTGCGCAGCACGCCGCGATCAGAACGGTCGCCGCGCACGGCGTAAGCGTCCTGCACGGCGGCCCGGGCACGGGCAAGAGCCGGACCGTTCGTGCACTCGTCGAGCTGAGCCGCAAGCGCGGCAAACGGATCGCCCTCGCGGCGCCGACCGGGCGGGCGGCGAAGCGGCTCGAGGAGCTCACCGGCGAACCCGCGTCGACCCTGCACCGCCTGCTCGGCGCCCGGGCCCGAACCGGGGACTTCGTCCGCGGCGAGGGTTGGCCGCTCGACGCCGACGTCGTCGTGGTCGACGAGGCGTCGATGCTCGACGTGGAGCTGGCGGCGGCGCTCGTCGCCGCGTGTGCCGATACCACGCACCTGCTGCTGGTCGGCGATCCCGCGCAGCTTCCGTCGATCGGGCCCGGCCGGGTGCTCGGCGACGTCCTCGACGCGGGAGCGGTCCCCGCGACCGAGCTCACGACGCTGCATCGCCAGGCCGAAGGTGGCTCGATCGCAAGGGTGGCCTCCGCCGTGCGTCGTGGCGAGCTTCCGGCGGTCGACGACCCGACCCGGGAGGTCGTCGTCGTACCTGCCGAGGGCAGTGGCGACGCCGCCCGGCGGGTCCAACAGCTGGTCACGGATTCGATTCCGCGCGCGCTCGGGATCCCCGCGAGTGAGATCCAGGTCGTGACGCCCGTCCATCGCGGGGCGGCCGGCACGGTTGCGCTCAACGCGGCGCTGAAGGCCGCCCTCAACCCCGGCACCGGCACGCTCGGCGCATTCGACGCCGGCGACCGCGTCGTGGCGACCGCCAACCATCTCGACGACGGCTTCGCCAATGGCGAGGTCGGGGTCGTCGGCGACGTGGCCGACGGTGCGCTGCAGGTCGACTTCGGCGCCGGTCCGGTCGCCGTGCCCGCCAAGCTGCTGGGCGACCTGGTGCACGGCTGGGCATTGACCGTCCATCGGGCGCAGGGATCCGAGTGGGCGGCCATCGTCGCGGTGTTCCCGCCGGAGGCGAGCGGGATGCTGTCCCGGCCGCTGGTCTACACCGCGCTCACCCGCGCGCAGCGCCACCTCTCGGTCGTGCATGCGGCCGGCACCGCGCTGACGCACGGCGTTCGCGAGGTAGGCGCGCGGCCGAGACGAACTCGGCTCGCGACCCTCCTGCGCGAACAGGGATAGCCCGGCAAGGCGATGGGTACGCCGGGCGCCGCGCGCTACGGTGGCCGCAGTGGTCGACTACGAGTACCAGCGGATGGATCTGCCGCGCCATGTCTCGCGCAACGTGGCGCGGCGGTTGCTGACCGATGCCGCAGAGTACGGCCGCTGGGAGCTCGCCCGGCTCCGGCTCTACCCCGACGGCCGCCGCAGGATCGTGTTGCGCCGCCCGATCTTGCGGGTGCGGTCCACCCTCGTCAGCAGGTCGCGAGAAAGCGGCTGAGCGCGCGGACGCCGAACTGCAGGCCGTCGATCGGCACGCGCTCGTCGACGCCATGGAACAGCCCCATGAAGTCGAGGTCGGCCGGGAGCTTCAGCGGCGAGAAACCGAAGCATCGAATCCCCAGCTCCGAGAAGGACTTCGCGTCCGTGCCACCGGACATGCAGTACGGCACGACGCGGCCGTCGGGGTCCTCCGCGAGTACGGCGGCCGACATCGCCGCGACCAGGTCGCCGTCGAAGGTCGTCTCGTAGGCGATCTGGCGCTGCACGATCTCGACCGCGACCTCCGGCCCCGCCAGGCGAGAGATCTCCGCCATGAATTGGTCCTCGCCGCCGGGCAGGTAGCGGCCGTCGAGGTAGGCGTAGGCGACGCCGGGGATGACGTTCTGCTTGTAGCCGGCCTCGAGCATCGTCGGATTGACGGTGTGCCGGACGGTCGCGCCGATCATCTTCGCGAGCGGGCCGAGCTTGTCGAGCGCGCTTTCGACGTCGTTCTCGTCGAAGTCGATTTCCAGCGCCGCACAGATCTCTTTGAGGAACTCGGTGACGGTCGGGCCGAGCTCGATCGGGAAGCTGTGCCGACCGACCCGGGCCACTGCCTCCGCAACCGCGGTCACAGCATTGTCGTCATTGAGCATCGAGCCGTGCCCCGCTCGCCCCTTGGCCACCAGCCGCAGCCAGGCGATGCCTTTCTCCGCGGTCTGAATCGCGTAGAGCCGGCGGCCGCCGATCGTCATCGAGTAGCCGCCCACCTCGCTGACGGCCTCTGTGCAGCCCTCGAACAGATCCGCATGATGATCGACGAGGAAGTGCGCGCCGTACACGCCGCCTGCCTCCTCGTCCGCGACGAAGGCGAGGACGATGTCGCGTGGGGGCCGCTTGCCCTGGCGAACCCAGTCGCGAAGGACGGCGAGCGTCATCGCGTCCATGTCCTTCATGTCGACCGCGCCGCGCCCCCAAATGCACCCGTCGCGGACCTCCGCGGCGAACGGGTCGACCTGCCAGTCGTCGGCGTTCGCCGGTACGACGTCAAGATGGCCGTGGATGAGCAGCGCTTCACGACTCGAGTCGGCACCCGGCCACCGCGCCACGACGCTCGCCCGGCCGGGCTCCGACTCGTGGACCTGTGGAGAGAGGCCGGCGTCGGTCAGCTGCTCGGCGACCCACTCCGCCACCTTGCGTTCGTTGCTGGTCGGGTTCGATGAGTCGATCCTGATCAGCGACCGGCAGATCTCGACGACCTCTGCCTCGGCGGCCTCGGTCAAGCCACTCTCACTCACCACTGCACCGTATCCGGTGATTCCCGGCTCAGCTGCTGGTCAACCCGCCGAGCAGCCCGCTCATCCCGTTGCCACCGCCCTGGCCGAAGAGGTTCGCGAGACCGAGCAGGCCGGGGAGGTCCGGCGCGACCGCTCCCGACGGCTTGATGACTGCCGGTCCGCTTCGCGCGAAGGTGACGGTCAGCGGCCAGGCCACGCGGGCATGCGGTGCCAGCTGGTCGAGGTTCACCGTGAGCGAGCTGAGCGCGCCCTCACGAACCGCGGCATCCAACGTGACCGACCTGTGTGCGATCCCGTGTAGGCGGGGCAGCCGGGCGGGTCGGTGCGGTGCGAACGAATGCATCAAGACGCGGAGCTCGGCGGCGAACGCCGATACCTGCTCGCGCAGGACCAGCCGGTCGGTCGAACCCGTGGCGGTTCGCGTCACGTGCCCGCCGTCGGTGAGCAGGCCATGCAGAGCGGCAAGGGGGTTGAAGCCAATCGAGCGCTGCAAAGGCAACATGCTCAGCGACGCGAGTGGGAGGGACACCCACTTCCCGCCGACCAGCGCCTTAGCGAAGTCGGACAGCGCGTCGGCCTTGGCGACCAGCGCGTCGTACCGCGCGGAGTCCCCGACTGCGGCCAGCAGGTCCTTGACGTCGACCCGCAGGTACAGCATCTGATCGATGCTGCGCAGCTCGACGTACGTCGTGGTGCCGGCACGCAACGTCAGGTCAACCGAAGCCGAGGACCCGTTCGCAGCGTTCAGGTCGCCGACCGTCTTGCCCTTGGGGGCGACCAGCTCGACCGAAAGCCGGGCACCGGCCAGCACCTTCAGGCCGTACCGATCGAGCAGCCGGGCCGGGGCGACCGCCGACGCGGTCAGGGTGAGCGCAGTGCCCGCGCCGAGGTTGGTGACGGCGCTGGACAGCTCGGCGGCCGGTGCCTGGTGTGGGTTGTTGGTGCCGCCCGGATCGGTGCTGACCGAGGCCAGCCCGCCCGTGCTCCCGCAGGCGGCGAGGCCGACGGCGGCTGCGGCCAGCAACGCAGCGAAAGCGCCCGGCCGCCGTCCCATTTGTCGCCTTTCTCCGTCGAGCCCCTGCTTTGACGGTACTCGCCGGCTGGCTTCAGTAGTGCCGCCGTTCAGCCGAATTCCCCTTGGTGAGGTCCTTCACGACGCGTCGCCGCGCGCTCGTCGCCGGAGTCGCGATGCTCGCCGCCGGCGTCTTCGCGGCCGGGCCCCTGGTGCTCACTCCGGCCCAGGCCGAGACCTCGGGTCAGCTCAGCGCACAGGTCCAGACCCTGCTCAAGAAGGTGCACGGGCTGCAGAAGAAGGCGATCGCGGCGGAGCACCGCTACGCGGCGGCCTTCGGCGCCGTCGAGGACAGCGTGAACGCATCGATCAGCGCCGATCAGCGCAGCGCCGACCTCTCCGGTCAGGCCGATGCCGCGCAAGCCTCGCTGGTCAGCCGGATCCAGGCCCTCTACGAGTCGGGCGGCACGCTGGCTGCCGATGCGTCGCTGCTGAAGTCGGGCAGCATCACCAACCTGTTCGACAGCAACGAGCTGGCCTCGCGCGCGATCGATGCACAGGTCACGACCGTCCATGCAGCCGCGTCGCAGGCCCAACAGGCGCTGCAGGCGGCCAACGCGGCGCTGCACCGCGAGCACATCAAGATCGGCACCGAGCGCGGGGTCGCCGCCGCCGCCGACCGGGTCGAGCTCCTGCTCTCCGAGGAGTCCGCGCTGCTGCGCCACGCCGACAAGCAGCTGGCCGCGGTTCGTGCCGCGGAAGCAGCACTTGCCGCCGCGAGCTCGAACTTCGCGTCGATCACGAACCGGAGCATTGCCGGCCTGCACATCCTGCCGCCGTCCGCCCACTTCCTCGCGCTCTACCGCGGCGCGGCGACGACCTGCCCCGGGCTGTCCTGGACCGTGCTCGCCGCGATCGGTCAGGTCGAGAGTGGGCACGGCCGCAACGACTCGACGTCTTCGGCGGGCGCCATGGGGCCGATGCAGTTCTTGCCGGCGACGTTCGCGGCGTACGCCGTGGACGGCAACCACGACGGCGTGAAGAACATCATGAACCCCGCCGACGCGATCTACACCGCCGCGCACTACCTCTGCGCGAACGGCGCCGGTCGTGGCGCGGGCGCACTGAACGGGGCGATCCTGCACTACAACCACGCGGTCTGGTACCTCGACATGGTGCTGAAGCTCGCGAGCATGTACGCGGTCGCGTACAAGTAGGCCCGGCCGCTCGGTTGCCCTCCTATAGACTCGCCGGGCCGGTCAAAGGGCAAGTGGCGGAATGGCAGACGCGCCAGCTTGAGGTGCTGGTGTCCTATTAACGGACGTGGGGGTTCAAGTCCCCCCTTGCCCACTCAACGGCACCGCCTGATCCTCAGCGCGGATCCGGCCGGTCGACGTTCCAGTGCCGTCCGATCGTGGCAAGCCAGCCGTCGTCCGCCGCCCGCGGAAGCAACGAGAACAAGCTGATCATCCGCTGGCCGCCGTGCAGGTCGCCGTAGAGGAGCGAGATGACGATGCGCTCTCGGGCCTCGATCTCCTTACGGGCGGCGAGAAAGTCCGGCTCGGTCGGCTCCCTGATCGCCCCTTGCCAGAAGCCGATGTCGCCGGGGCCGAGGTAGAGGTCACGAGTGAGTCGCCGAAACGACGAGAGCTCGGGCCGTCGCAGGTCCGCGGGACTGGCGTCGGGCTCGAGCCGCCAGCCGTGCATGACGGCGACGCCGGTGCCGACGTTGCGCAAGGACATCGTGAGGTAGATCGCGTCATTGGTCACCTCGGCCGTCCCTGACGAGCCCTGCACATACGCCCAGTGACCGTCCGCGAAGCCGACCTTGAGCGCAGCGTCCTCGAGCCGGGATGGCACCAGAAGCGGCCTGATGCCGGCGAGCAGCGACTCCTCGGCGACCCGGGCTGCTCGGTTGGCCGAGCGAGTCGACGAGAAGGTGGCGAGCGCCAGCACCAACGTCCCGCCCGCGGTCGCGAGCGAGGAGATGGTCACCCAGTCCGCCGCCACGGGAAAAGGCTAGGCGAGAGCGCGCAGAACGACCTCGCCATGCTTGCCCGTGCCCGGTCGAACCGCGGTGCCTGCCGGTCCGTGAGAGGGGTGGGGCCGCAGCAACCGCGGTCAGTGACAGACGGGTAGGAGATGACCGTGAACAGCATCGGCAAGTGGGGCACGGGGGCGGCGCTCGCCGCGCTCGCCCTGACCGCGGCCGCGTGTGGGAGCAGCAGCAGCGGCGGGAGCGGCGGTGGTGGCGGCGGGTCGACGATTGCGCCGGGCACGAATGTCGCGCCGGCCAGCCTGCAGACCCACTCGACCAGCCTCGGCAAGGTGCTGGTCGACTCGAAGGGCCTCACGATCTACGAGCTCGTCGGCGACACCGCCAGCAACCAGAAATGCGACGCCTCCTGCCAGGCGTTCTGGCCGCCGGTGATGAAGGGCGGCAGCCAGGTCGTGATCAACGGCCATCCTGCCTTCACGTTCACGAACGACTCGGCGCCGGGCCAGACGCACGGCCAGGGCGAGAAGGACACCTGGGGCACCTGGTGGGCGCTGAACGCGAGCGGCAACCCGATCACCGGGTCCGGCACCCCGGCACCCGCGCCGAGCAGCTCCTCGAGCAGCAGCGGCGGTGGCGGAGGCTACGGCTACTGACCCGCTAGCGCGGCTTGCGCGCCGCGGCTACGGTGCCTGGCAGTCAGGAGGCTGCCATGACCGGATCGAGCGGTGTGCACACCGAGTCAGAAGACCACCCCTGGACCATTGACGTCGGCGACCACCCCGAGCGCGAGGACACCCCTGCGTACCGGGCCAGCCGGGCCGCGATGATCAAGCTGGTCGCTCAGACCCAACCCTGGTTCTTCGGCGACCCGCCGTACCAGGACCACCACGGCGGCGGGGTCTGGGTCAAGGACGACACCGGCTGGTTGCTGCTCCTCGGCCTGGCGGGAATCGAGTGGTCCGCGCAGTTCTGCGCCGATCCGGCGAAGGTCGACCTGCTCCGTCAGTACGCCGCCCGGCTCTGCGCCGGCTTCCCGCAGACCCTGCCCGGCTACGCCGCCCTCGGGTACGCCGACGCCGAGACCTTGCTGACGACGCCGATCGTCGACGCGAACGGTGTCCAGGCATGGACTGACGGGTTGTTCAACGCGTGCGTACCGCTTCCTGCCGAGCTGCACACGGGCGTCCTCATGGCCGGCTCCGGCTACCACCACTACCCGAAGCCGATCATCGACATCACGACCTTCAAGCAGGACGACTTCACCTTGTTCGTGAACGACACGAACGGCGCCGAGGTCGCCGTCGCGCCGGTTTCCCGCCGCGGAAGCGGAGATGGGCGGGTCTCGGTGCTGTGGTCCGCTGCGAACGCACCGATCCATGCCCAGGCGGAGGCGGCTGCTGACGCGGGTAAGCCACTCGTGCTCGATGCCGACCATCCGCTGGCCCAAGCGGCGTTCAAGAACCAGACGCCGGCGACGCAGAGCTGACCCGTCGGGCGCGACGCTCAGTCGGTCAGGCGCTCAGCTGATGCTGATAGGAGTCGAGGTGCCGCACGCCGTACCGGCGAGCGCCCTCCTCGATCGCGTTGTCGAGATCGGTGAGCACGTCCTGGTGGGCGCGCAGCATCAGCGTGTACCGGGAGGCCTCCGGCCGGTCCTCGGCGTGGTCGATGTACTGCCGGAGTCGAAGGATGGTCTGAACGGTCTTGCGGCGCTCCACCGCCAGCTCGTAGACCGAGGCCCGCTCGCGGTCGGCCTCGGACGCGCAGTCGACCTCGGCGCCCAGCCTGCGCAGCTCGGCGTTGGTAGTGATCCACCGCCCCGCACCATGCGAGGCCAGCCGATCGATATCGGCATCAGGCAGCTCGATCCGGATGACGACGTCAGCGTCCTTCGACCGGGCACTGGTACGGGACAGCACGAGCTCGACGTCGTCGTACTCGGCAGGCGCTCCGGGCAGGACCGCGGTCGGATTGTTGGTCTGGTGGTAGAGCCTCATGCTCAGACCAGGTTATTGCCGGATGAGTGCCCGTGTGTGGCATCCGGAGTAGTCGGCGGACCTTTTTTCAGAACTCGGCGACCACCGGCACCACCTGGTCGCCCAGCAGTTCGAGCGGCTTGAGCGTTGCGACCTCGGGTACCGAGCCGTGGTAGTGGGTGATACCGAGCGCGGCGAGCTCGCGCAAGCTGGTGAGCAGGCCGTCGACCTTCGACCCGTCCGGCCCCGGGTCGAGCGGTCCCATGACCGTCTTCTCGATCTCGTCGTAGTCGCGACCGACCGTCTCGCAGTGGGCGCGGAGGACGTCGAGCTTGTGCGGCAGGTCCGGCGACATGAAGAGGTTGCACGCCTGGGCGTATTGCGCGACCAGCCGCAGCGTCTTTCGCTCGCCGCTGCCGCCGATCATGATCGGAGGATGCGGCCGGCGCAGCGGCTGCGGTGAGCAGAGCGTCCGGGCCAGCCGGTAATGCTTGCCGTCGTACGGGCCGTCGTCGTCGCTCCACATCTGCAGGCAGATCTGCAGCGCCTCCTCGAGCCGCTCGAAACGCTCCGAGGTCGATGGGAAGGTCAGGCCGAGCCCGCGGGCCTCGTCCTCGAACCAGGCAGCGCCGATGCCCAGGTACGCCCGGCCCTCGGACAGCACGTCGAGCGTCGTCACCGCCTTCGCGAGCAGGCCGGGCTCGCGGTAGACCACCGCTGTCACCCAGGCGAGCAGGTCGATCTTCGACGTACGCGCGGCGAGATAGCCGAGCGTCGTGTAGGCCTCGAGCATCTCGTGCTCCGGCGGGCCGATGTGACCGATCTGCCACATGTGGTCCATCACGCTGAGCTTGTGGAAGCCGTTGTCCTCGGCGGCAATCGCGACGTTGGTCAGGTCGCGCGCGAGCTCCGCCGGCCCACCCGACCAGGTGAAGTTCGACACGTGTACGCCGAGGTTCATTCGCTGCCCGCTTCGTCGACGATCTCCGGGCCACGTTATGCCCGCTCAGCCACCTACCCACATCGGCTCGATCGATGCGGCGAGCAGCGCGGCGACGTCGCCCAGCCGGTGGGCGCCCCCTTCGACGACCGGACGGCCCGCGACGATGACTGTGTCGACGTCGGCGGCGGTGGCGGCGAGCAGTGCCTGCTCGGGAGCACAGCCTGCGGTGCGTACCGTGTCCAGCCGGACCGCGACGAGATCTGCCGCGGCGCCGACCTCGAGCCGGCCGGCCTCGGGCCAGCCGACGGCGGCGTGCCCGGTCATGGCGGTCAGAAGCTCGGCGGGGGTGAACCGTCCGCGCTCGCCGCTTGCCAGCCGCTCGTCCATCTCGAGCGCCCGGGCCTCTTCGAGCAGGTCGGTCATCGCATGCTGGTCGGTGCCGACCGTGATCGGGCAGCCGGCCGCACGCAGCCGAGTCGCCGGACCGATCCCGTCCGCCAGGTCGCGCTCGGTGGTCGGGCAGAAGCAGATCGTGGTTCGGGCGTGCCCGAGCAACTCGACGTCGCCGTCGGTGAGGTGGGTGGCGTGTACGGCCGTGGTCGTCGGGCCGAGCGCACCTTCGTCGTCGAGGAGCGTGGTGGCGGTCGCTCCGTAATAGGCCTGGCAGGCCGCGTTCTCGGCCGGTTGCTCCGACACATGTGCGTGTAACGGCCGGCCGGCGGCCACGAAGCTCACCGCACCCAGTGACGCTCTCGGCACCGCACGCACGGAGTGGATCGCGACCCCTACCCGCATCCCGTCCGACTCGGCCAGTTGCTCGACCCGCTCCGCCCAGCGCCCGACATCCCCGTCGCTGAATCGCAGTTGTGGCCCGGCGAGGGGCTTGTGCCCGCCGGCCTCGAGTCCGCCGGTGAGGTAACAGGTGTCGAGCAGGGTCATCCGGATGCCCGCGTCCGAGGCCGCCTGGCGCAGCGCCTCGGCCATCACGTTCTCTTCGGCGTACCGCTCGCCTCCGGGCGCGTGGTGCAGGTAGTGGAACTCCCCCACGCTGGTGATACCGGACAGCACCATCTCGGCGTACGTCGCGCGGGCGAGCGCCAGGTAGGAGTCGGGGTCCAACCGGCCGGCGACCGAGTACATCGCCTCGCGCCAGGTCCAGAAGGTGCCGCCGCCGGCTTGGGTTCGCCCGCGCAGCGCGCGGTGGAAGGCATGGCTGTGACCGTTGGCGAATCCAGGTACGACGATGCCCGGCAGCCGGCTCGCATCGCCGGGAGCACCCCCGGGCTCGATCGCCGTGAGGCGGCCCTGATCGGCTTCGATCAGCACGTCGCGGGCGACGCCGGTTGGCAGCCAGGCGCACTGCGCGAACCACTTCATCGGGCCAGATCCTCCACTACGGCCGCCAGTGCGTCGATGCCTGCCAGGCAGTCGGTGCGTTCGGCATGCTCGCTCGGTGAGTGCGAGACCCCGCTGGGGTTGCGCACGAACAGCATCGCGGACGGGATGCCGGCCGCAGCGAGGATGCCGGCGTCGTGTCCGGCCCCGGTAGCGAGGATGGGCGCATCCTGCAGATGCTGCGCGAGCCGCTCGGCAAGCGAGGGATCGAAGCGGGTCGCGGAGGTGAACGACTCCTCGGTGGCGCGCACACCTGCGGCCCGCCCGACGTGCTCGACCAGCGCGCGCACCTGGTCGACGTCCTCGCCCCTCGCATCCAGCCACGCCGTCACACGGGAGGGGATCGCATTGACACCGTTCGGGTCGACCACGACCTTGCCGACCGTCGCGAGACAACCGCGCTGCTCGGCCTCCCGCCGGGCAGTCGCGACGACTGCGGCGAGCGCGAGCATCGGGTCCTTGCGGTCTGCGAGCCGGGTCGTGCCGGCATGGTTTGCCTCGCCGACCAGGTCGAGCCGCCATCGCCCGTGGGGAAGGATCGCCGAGGCGACGCCGACGCTGCGGTCCCGGTCGACGAGATCCCGTCCTTGCTCGACGTGCAGCTCGACGAAGCAGCCGACCCGGGCCAGGGCTTCGTCGTCGCGCCCGACCGCGTCCGGCCGCTGGCCGGCTCGAGCCATCGCATCGGCCAGGCTGGTGCCGTCGTCATCCGCAAGCGCCCGGGCGCGGTCCGGCTCGAGCGCGCCGGTAACCAGCCGCGAACCGACACAGGCAACCCCGAATCGGGCGCCCTCCTCGTCGGAGAAGCACGCGACGCCGATCGGCCGCGTGGGCTCGAAGCGCTTGGCGCGCAAGGTGTCGATCGCCAGCAGACCGGAGACGACGCCCAGCGGTCCGTCGTAGGCACCGCCGTCCGGCACCGAGTCCAGGTGCGAGCCCGTGACGACTCCAGGCCGGCCGGCGCGGGCAGCCTGGTCGGGGTCGCCCCACCACGCCCATTGGTTGCCGGCCCGATCGACGGTCAGGTCGAGCCCTCTCGCGCCGCACTCGGCGGCGAACCATTCGCGAAGCTCCTGATCCTGGTCGGTCCACGCGTACCGCCGGTAGCCACCGGTTCGCGGATCCCTGCCGACCGGATCGAGCGCCGACCAGAGCTCGTCGAACCCCATCGGCTAGCGGCCCGAGCGTCCGATGTCGGGGGCGTCGCCGGTCACGCGGGATACCGTACGGCACCGCCGGGTTGGGCCCGGCGCGGGTCGACGGATTGTCCGGTCTGCCCTAGAACGGCCTGATCTGGCGCGCGGGCTCGGCACCGGCGAGGCGCCGGCGATGCTGCACCTCGTTGCGCGCCGTGCCGATGTTCTAGGGCATGAGCCGCGTCCTGTCCTCCGAGCGCGACCTGGTCGCCGTGCTGTCGGGGCTGGGCGCGCGGATCCACGCGGGCTCGCGCCTGGCGGACACCCTGGATGCGATCGCGAACGCAGTGGTGGAGTACCTCGGCTTCGGCGTCGCGGCGGTCAACCTGCGGCGCCCGGACGGCTCGTTCGAGGTCGTCGCGGTGGCCGGCTCGGAGGAGGCCGCGCGCGAGCTGCTGGGCACCTCGATGGGCAAGGAAGAGGTCTTCGCCGAGATGTCGCGGGCGGACGAATGGGGAACCCTGCGCTTCATCCCGCACCAGCGGGCGACCACGCCGCGCTCGAACGTCTGGATCCCAGACCTGCCGATCAGCGACGACCCCGACGCCTGGCACCCGCTCGACCTGCTGTTCGCACAGCTCACCGCTCCGGGCGGCGAGCTGGTCGGCCTGTTGAGCGTCGACGTGCCCGACAGCGGTCAGCTCCCGGACCTGATCCAGCGAGAGCTGCTCGAGGCCCTCGCGCTGCAGGCCGGAATCGCGATCTCCAGCGCGCGGCTCACCGAGCAGGTACACGCCGAGCGCGAGGACCTGCAACGCGAGCAGGCCCGGCTGGCGGCAAGCGAGGCGGCGTTCCGCTTCTCCTTCGACGGCTCGGCGACCGGCATGGCGCTGGTCAGCCTCAACCCGGCCGAGCTCGGCCGGTTCCAGCGCGCGAACGACGCCTTCGGCCGGGTGCTCGGCTACTCCAGCCCGGAGCTGATCCAGTGCCCGATCGACGCGCTGATCGCGGCCGAGGATGCCGGCGCCCTGCGCACCGCGCTCGAACAGGCAAGGGACGGAGCCCTCAGCGACTTCCGCCTCGAGTGCCGATTCCTTCGGGCCGACGACCAGCAGATCTGGGTGTGCCTCACGGCCACCGTGATCGACCCCGGCGATGCGCGCTCGCGCTTCCTGCTCATCCACAGTGAGGACATCAGCGACCGGCGCCAGCGCGAGGCCGACCTGCAACACCAAGCCAGCCACGATCCGCTGACCGGCCTGCCGAATCGCCGGTTGCTGCTCCAGCGCCTGGACGCCGCCGTCTCACGCGCCCAGCGTCATGGGCGTACGACGACAGTGCTGTTCTGCGACCTGGACGGGTTCAAGGCGGTCAATGACACCTTCGGGCATCTGGTGGGTGACTCGGTACTCCAGCAGGCAGCCGGCCGGCTGGTCGAGCAGGTGCGCTCGAGAGACACCGTCGCTCGCCTCGGCGGCGACGAGTTCGTGGTGCTCGCCGAGGACCTCACCCCTGAGAGCGCGAAGATGCTCAGCGCGCGAATCTCGGAGGCCTTCTCGCGTCCGTTCGACGTGATCGGCTACTCACTCGGTGTCAGCACCGGGCTCGAGGCGATCACGGCGTCCACCCCGAGCGGGCTCGCGGTGCTGCGAGCCGCGGACGAGGCGATGTACCGGGTGAAGTCCTCCGAGCGCAGCGCCGGCGACCAGGCGAACCCCTGCGCGTAGTCGCACCCGAGCTCGCACAGGATGTCCGCCTGCGCCGCACTCTCGACGCCCTCCGCGACGACGCTCATGCCGAGCTCGTGCGCGAGCTCGATCACCTTTGCAACGATCACGCGGTCATCCGCGCCGTCGACCAGGTCAGTGACGAGGGCACGGTCGATCTTGATGACGTCCGCCGCCATCCGCTTGAGGTAGAGCAGGCTGCTGTAGCCGCTGCCGAAGTCGTCGATCGCGATTCGTACGCCGAGTCGCTTCATCTCCGCGAGCACGCTGATGTTGTCGTTGTCGAGCAGATGGGTTTCGAGCACTTCCACACACAGCCGGCTGGGCTCGATCGAGTGCCGCATCAGGAGGTCCTCGACGGTGGGCAACAAGTTGGACGACGTCAGCTGCTGCGCCGAGAAGTTGATCGACACCGCCATCGCCCGCTCGGCGGGCCAATCGGCTGCGGCGGCCATCGCCGTACGCATCGTCCAGTCCCCGATCGGGACGACCAGACCGGTCGTCTCGGCAAGCGGAAGGAACCGCCCCGGATAGAGCAGTCCGCGGGTCGGGTGCCTCCAGCGCAGTAGCGCCTCTCCCCCGACGACATCCCGGTCGGCAAGGCGGACCACCGGCTGGTAGCAGAGCACGAGCTCGTCGCGGTCGAGGGCGACCCGCAACGCCTGCTCGGTCTCGAACCGCTCGAGGACGCTGGCACGCAACGACACGTCGAAGATCTCGAACCGGGACAGCCCCTCCTTCGCGCGGTACATCGCCATGTCGGCGTCCTGCAGGATCGACGCAGGGTCACCGCTCGGGTCGTCGACCAGCACCATGCCGACGCTCGCGCCGATGATCGCGTCCGCCGTACCGAAGCTGAAGGGCCGGGCCACCGCGGCCTGCAGCCGGTCCACGACCGCCACCGCACCGGCTTCGTCGACCTGCCTCATCAGTACGGCGAACTCGTCGCCGCCGAGCCGCGCCACGCGGTCTCCGGGGCGCAGCGCGTGCGCGATCCGTTCCGCGGTCGCCACGAGCAGCTCGTCACCGACGGCATGGCCGTGGGTGTCATTGACCTGCTTGAACCGGTCGAGGTCGATGAACAGTACGGCGAACTGTCCGCCGTGCGCCCTGATGTCCGCAAGGCCGTCGGCCAGCAGCTCGAGGAAGTAGGCGCGGTTCGGCAACCCGGTGAGGGAATCGTGCTTCGCCGCCGCCTTGAGCCGCTCGGTGGCGACGACCTCCTCGGTCACGTCCTCCACCGACGACACGAAGCCGGTGAGCACGCCGTCCTTCACCATCTGAGCGGTGGTGACCCGCACCCACCGGGAGCCGTCGTCGTCGCCGAGCCGTGCATCGACGCCGCCGGTGGGGCCCTCGACCGCTCCGGTGAGCTCAGCGAGCAACCGCTCCCGATCGCCAGGTGCGAACGCCGAGAGCCAGCCGAGGTCCGTCATGTCCTCTGCGCTGCGGCCGAGGATGCGCTCCAGGCGCCGGTTGGCGTAGCGGAACCGGCCATCGCCGTCGGTCTCGAGAATCCCCATGTACGACGCCGCCGCGAGCGAGCGGAACCGGCTCTCGGAGGTGCTCAGGTCAGCGGTCCGGGTCGCGACCAGGTCGAGGGCGCGCTGGCGGCCACGGACGAGCAGGCGGGCGAGAGCGAAAGCCATCAGCGTGAACAGGATGCCGATCACCAAGCCGAACAGCGCCTGCCGGTCCGCGGCGCGCAGGGCGGACGCGTCGGATCCCAACACCTGAATCGTCCAGAACCCGTCGGAGTCAAAGGTCACGTTGCGCGACACAACCGCGGTGCGGGGTTTCGTTCCTACCGATCCGACCGTCGCGCCTTTCGTGCGCCCGAGCGTCTTCGACAGTCCGGGCATTGCCGCGCCCGCGGTCGTCGGCACACCGACGTCGCGGCGGGACAAGGTCGCGCTCAACCCGGCATAACGCCCGACGGCGGATGCCAGCAGGGCGTGGACGTCGAACAGCCCGCCGACCACGCCGGAGAACTCGGCGCGCCGCAGCGGCACCGTCGGAGGGACGGTCCCGCTGCGATAGACCGGAGCGAAGATCGCCGCCACCGAGTCACCCGGGCCGACCTCGACCGGCGTGACCTGGAACTGCCCGGTGTCCCGCGGCTTCGTGAAGATCGAGCTGCCGCCGATCGCGCAGAGGTCCAGGCCGGGAGGGAGCTCGCTCAGCAGGCTCTTGCCGCTGCGCAGGCGGATGAAGCAGTAGCTGGCCCGGGTTCCCGGCGGCGTGATGACGAACCGCTTGACCGCTCCGGCGCCCGCCGGCGGGTCCGACTGCACGGTTCGCTCGTAGGCCGCCAGCCGGCCGGCCGGCACTACCTCCGCGTACGCCAGGCCGAGCGATCCCGGGTAGCGGTGCGTGACGCTCAGATCCCTCGACCACCGCGCCCACTCGCTGGTGGTCATCGTCGGGTCGGTCGAGATCGCGGCGCGCATGGTGGCGGTGAGGTCGTCGAGACGCGCGAGCGATGAGGACACCGAGGCGGCAACGTCCGCGGACCGTACGTCGAAGGCGTGCCGGGCGTCGTGATCCGCGTTGGAGCGCCAGGCCGATGCCGCGAGCGCCGAGCCGGCGACGCCGACGACGAGCAGCACCCAGGTCAGGGCGCGGAAGAGCCCCGCCAGCCGCGGGGCGAGCCCGAAATCGTGGCTGCGGCCGGCGGGCGATGACGGCGTTGCCCCGCGCCTCACCGGAACGGTGACCTCCATCCCGCTCGATCGACCGCCCAAGTCGGGCATTTCTTCCCTATCGGCACCAACCCGATAGGGCCGTAGGTCCGAACGCCCGCCGGGCGTCCTCCGCGCAGGTCAGACGCGGCCGTCTACGCTCGGGCGCATCGCCCGCAACCGGAGGCAGCCATGCGCCTGTCCGCTCGCAACCAGCTCACCGGCACGGTGTCGTCGATCGACGTCGGTGCCGTGATGACGATCGTCACGGTCGACCTCGATGGTGGCCAGCAGGTGACCGCCTCCGTGACCAAGCAGGCGGTTGAGGAGCTCGCGCTCGCGCCCGGCGGCCGGGTCACCGCAATCATCAAGTCGACCGAGGTTTTGCTCGGCGTCGACTGAGAAGGACCAGCACGGACGACCGCAGCCTTCGCCTGAGTGATCGCCGGATTCGCGGGTGGGTCACGGTCGCGGGTTTCACCGTCATGGCCGAGCCGTATCGAAGCGGGATGTGCTAGGCGAGTCCCCGGTTGCGCCATTGGCCCCGCCGAATGCGCCGGATGGGCGAGTGCGTTCGTAAGTAACCGTTGCGATTCTTGATAAACCAATCTCGCGCGGGGAGAGGGGGTGCTTTATCTGTGCGTAGCATGCTCACCCGGCTGGCCATCGCTGCTACCGCTGTCGTGACGGTTGTGACAGTGGGCGGTGCCGGCTGGAAGTTCTGACCGGCGGCTTCCTCATCACTCAGACCACGAGAAGGGGGTTAGCCGTGGACACGGTAACCACATCCAAGGGAACCGACAGCGTCGGTTCTCGTGGTTCGGCCATCCCGGCCGGCCACAAGTTCTAGACAGCACTGTCGGGTCGTCCGTCGCCCACGCGGACACCTGACTCCATCACTCTCACGGGCAGGAATGACGGTGACACCACCCCAGCGATCATGGCTTCGCGCCTACATGGCCGCGGTCTCTCTACTGGGCATCCCACTGCTGGCCGTGTCGTGCGCACGAGTCCCGTGGACCAATCTCGGCAGCCGGCTCCCCGCTCTGGTCGTTGCCTGTGCGTTCCTCGTGATCGGTGAGCTGCGCCCGATCCCCGTCTCCCGCGGCGCCGACGCCGGTGACGAGCTGTCGATTTCAAGCACCATCGCCGTAGCGCTGTTGTTCCTCACCGATCCAGGTGTCGCCTGCGCGGCCCAGGCCCTGGCGCTGTTCGTCGACGAGGCCCGCAAGCGCCGCGCATGGGACCGCTTGGTGTTCAACGTCGCGCAGTACACCCTCGCGCTGCTGGCGACCCGCACCGTCTTCACCGCGATGGTCGGCCAGTCGGCGTTCGGCCATCCGACGCCTTTCGCACCCACCCAGCTTCCGGCCGCCCTGCTGAGCTGTGCGGCCTTCTTCGTTCTGAACAACGGCCTGACCGGCATCGCGGTCGCGCTTGCGACCCGCATGCCGATCCGCCGGCTCGTCCTCGCCGACTTCCGGTCGCACATCCCGACCGACGGTGTCCTGCTTGCACTGGCACCGGTTGTCGCACAGTCACTCGCATGGTCGGTCGCCGCTCTGCCGTTGCTGATGGTGCCGCTGGTCGCCGTTCACCGCAGTGCGCGGTTGGCCTCCGAGCGCGAGCACGAGGCGCTGCACGACGCGCTGACCGAGCTGCCGAACCGCACCTCGTTGCTGATGCGGCTGAAGCAGGCCTGCGAGCACCTCGCCCAGGTGCCGGTTGCGGTCATGCTGGTCGACCTCGACCACTTCAAGGAGATCAACGACACGCTGGGCCACTACGCGGGTGACCGGCTGCTGGTCGAGGTCTCGAGCCGGCTGCGTGGCGCCCTGCGCGCGGGCGACTTCATCGCCCGGCTCGGCGGCGACGAGTTCGCCATCCTCGCCTACCACGTCGACAGCGAGGCGGCCGCGATCGACGTCGCGGCGCGGTTGCGGGACGCGTTCGACCAGACCTTCCCGCTCGCCGGCGCGGATCTCTCGGCGCAGTGCAGCGTCGGCATCGCGCTGGCTCCGCGCGACGGTGCGGACGAGGACCTGCTGCTCAAACGTGCCGACGTCGCGTTGTACGACGCGAAGTCCGCCCGCGGCAGCATCATGATCTACGACGGCTCACGGGACGATCACTCGGTCGAACGCCTGTCGCTCGTCGCGGACCTGCACCGCGGCATCGAGTCCGGCGAGGTCTTCCCGCTCTACCAGCCGATGTGTCACGCGATCACCGGGCAGGTCGTCGGCGTCGAGGCCCTCGCCCGTTGGCGGCATACGCACGCGGGCGTGCTGTCACCGGACGAGTTCATCGACATCGCCGAAGGCGCCGGCATGCTCGACACGCTCACCTACGCCCTGCTCGAGCAGTCTCTTGCCCATCTCTCCGCCTGGCATCGGGCCGGCCGCGAGATCGGCCTGTCGATGAACGTCTCGCCGCGCACGATGCACGACGTCCGTTTCGTCGAGCGGGTGCACAGCGCGCTGCAGCGCAGCGGCGTCGACCCGTCCTGGCTGACGCTCGAGCTCACCGAGTCCGACATGGTAAGCGAGCGCGAGCAGAACCTTCGACAGATGGCCAACCTGCGCCGGCTCGGATGCCGGATCGCGATCGACGACTTCGGAACCGGCTACTCGTCGATGGCCTACCTGAAGAGCCTGCCGGTCGACGAGATCAAGATCGACCGGTCCTTCGTGGCCGACCTCGGCGAGGACCCGAAGGACGAGATCCTGGTCCGCGCGATCGTCGACCTCGGTCACCGCTTCGGACTCGAGGTCACGGCCGAAGGCGTCGAGTCGGACGCCGCGTGGGCGTTGCTCGCATCGATCGACTGCGATTCGATCCAGGGATACCGGTTGGCCCGGCCATTGACGGCGGAGGCCTTCAACGCCTGGCTCAACCAGCGCGACGAGACCACCGTGGTCTCCACCCGGCCGAAGCTCCAGGTGTTGTGAGCGAGCGATGTTTCTCGGCTTCTGCGCGCTTCTGATCGTCGTCATGGTCCCGCTGACCGGCGGCAACCTGCGCCGGCTGGCCGAGATCCGGCTTCGATGGGTTCCGCTGGCGCTGGTCGCCCTCGCCGTCCAGGTCCTCATCATCACGATCTGGCCCGGGATGCCGCACGGCATCGCGGTGGGTGCGCACATCGCGTCGTACGGAATGCTCGCTGCCGTCGTCTGGGCGAACCGCCGGCTGCCGGGGATGCTGCTGATCGCACTGGGAGCCGGCGCCAACGCGCTCGCGATCACGGTCAACGACGGCACCCTGCCGGCGTCGGCAGGGGCACTGCACGCAGCGGGCATCCATCCGCGGGTCGGCTTCCAGAACTCCGGCGTCGTTGCCCATCCGCATCTGGCGTGGCTCGGCGACATCATGGTCACGCCGTCGTGGCTGCCGTTCCAGAACATGTTGAGCGTGGGCGATCTGGTGTTGCTCTCAGGGGCGCTGGTGCTCGTCATGCGAGTCACCCACCGACCCGCACCCGTTGCCGAGAAGACCGGCGAGTCAGCGATCGACGATGACGTTCGTGGCCTTGACGACAGCGGTTGCGAACACGCCGGGCTCGAGCTTGAGGTCGTCGGCCGCCTCCCGGCTCATCAGTGACACGATGCGGTAGTCGCCGCACGCCATCTCGACCTTCGCCATGACACCGTCGCGGTCGACCGACACGACGATGCCGCTCATCCGGTTGCGCGCGCTCGAGCGATTGGTCGCCCCCGCCTGCGAGCGCAGCAGCTTGCCGAGCTGGTTGGCCGGCAGCATGCGCTGGTTGCCCCGGCGCACGAACTTGACCCGCCCGTCCGCCTCCCACCGGCGCAACGTGTCGATGCTCACGCCGAGCGCCTTGGAAACCTCGCCGATGCGCAGCAGCTCGGGCACGTCCCCAACCCTATTCGCCGTCGGCGGGGAAACGTACTCCCCCGTTGACGCACACGCGCACGGAGGCACCCACACCCGGACCGGGTTCTGCGACGACCGTCCAGAGCTCACCCCCCTCGACGTCGAGCGCGAGCCGAACGCCGTCCTCGACCGGCACCTGGCGGCGTACGACGGCAGCGAACGGCCCGTCCGGTTGGACGGACACGTGGCTGGGCCGCGTGAGCAGCCAGCCGTCCCCCTGGCGGATCCGGCCGCTGAAGCCGAGAAAGCGAGCCACCGGCGCCGTTGGCGGCGCGTCGAGCACCTCCTTCGGGCGGCCCATCGCGGCGACTCTGCCGTCGAGCAGGACGACGAGCCGGTCGGCGAGCGCCCATGCCTCGGACCGGTCGTGCACGACGATCAGAGCGGCGCGGTCCGGGTCGCGAAGCACGGAGGCGGTGTCGTCGAGCAGCGCGCCGCGGCTCAGCGAGTCGAGCCCCGCGAACGGCTCGTCGAGAACGAGCAGATCGGGGCGCAGTGCGAGCGCGCGCGCGATGTGCACCCGCCGCCGCTCGCCACCTGACATCGCGGCGGCCGCCCGATCGGCCAGGTGCGTTGCCTGCATCGCGTCCAGCGCCGCGTGAGCGCGGCTCCTCCGCTCACGCCGCGGGACGCCCCACCACGCAAGGGCCAGCTCGACGTTGGCCAGCGCGGAGCGGCGGGCGAGGTCCGGGGACTGCATCGCGGTCGCGATCCGGCCGTTGCGCTGCACGTCGCCGGCCGCCGGTGCGAGCACTCCGGCGATCGCCGCGAGCAGCGTGCTCTTTCCCGCTCCGTTCGGCCCCAGCACCGCGACGACCTCGCCGGCACCGATGTCCAGGCTCACGTTGCGCACGACTTCGGCGCCCTGGCGGCGTACGGACAGGCCGCTGACCCGCAGCACCACCTGTGATCGGGTCATGACGGCGGCCGGATACGGACGCGTGCCGCCGAGCCCTGCTGGACGAAGGTCAGCGCCGCCGCGACCACCAGGATCAAGCCGAGCAGGATGATGCCGAGCGCCATCGCGTAAGCAAACTGAGCCTGGTCGACGGCAAAGATCGTTGCGCTGGCGAGGGTTTGGTCGTTGCCGTAGATGTTGCCACCGACGAGTACGACGGCGCCGACCTCGGACAACGCCGACCCGACTGCCGCGATCACGGCCGTGAGCACGCCGACCCGCGCCTCGCGCAGCGCGAGCACCCATAACTGTCGCCGGCTCGCATCGAACGCGCGCGCCTGGTCGAGCAGACCCTCCGGCACCGCCCTGAGCGCCGAGCAGCTGAGTGCCACGACGACTGGGAACGACAGGACCGACTGCGCGATGTAGACGCCGTGCAACGTGAACAGGAGATGGAAGCGCCCGAGTGGTGCCTCCGGGAACATCAGCAGCGCGAGCACGAGCCCGACCATGACCGGCGGGAGCCCGAGCCCCGCATTGGCAAGCACGATGCCGAGCCGGCGGCCGCGGAACCGGCCGAGGCCGAGGACAAGGCCGCACGGCAGCCCGAGCACGACTGCCACGACTGTGGCGACGATCGCGACCTCGAGCGTGACCCACGTGACGTGCCGAAGGTTCGGGTCGCCCGAGACGATGAGATGCCAGGCCTGCCGAAACCCGCGCCAGATGAACGTCACCGCGCACTGCCCGGCGGAGCGGTCACTTCGCCGGGCCGGTTACGTACACCAGCTTCCCGGACGGCAACCGGTACACCGTGCCGACCTTGACGCCCGGCCCGATCGTCTTGGCTCCAGGACTAGGAAGCGTGTGCACGGTCTGGCCCGGCGAGATGGTGATCGTATTCGGGCTGACCGGATGCAGGCCGTTCTTGGTGAACGCCTTGGTCAGATTGAGCGAGGCAAGTGCGGCCAACAGGAACGCGACCGCGAGCACGATTCCGAGGTCGAAGAGGTTGACCAACCCGTCGAGCGGGTCGCCGGCGCGGTCCTCGCGCAGCCGCGCACGCGGCGTGACCTTGATCATCGCCGCTCGTCCGTGAGAACGGCCGCGACGTACTCGAGGTCGGACAGGTCCTGCCCGTACATCCGGTCGCGGTACAGCGACAAGGCAAACGCGATCGCTCCGATGAGCAGGCCGAGCACCGTCACACTGAATGCCACCCGCAGGTTCTGGCTGAGTGCGGTGGTGTTGCCGTTGCGCAGTCCCTCCAGGGCGGGCGAGAGCGGGATCAGGGTGCCCATCAGGCCGAGTGCCGGGCCGGCCCTGACCAGCAGGCGGGTGCGCGCCAGCCGGCGCTGCGAGTCGAAGTCGAAGTCGGCAAGCGCCTTCGCGATTCGCGTGTCGGCTCCCGGCTCGCCGGCCTGGTCGGCGATCGTGTCGAAGGTCGCTGCCATCGCGCCGCTCCAGGCGACCGCGCCGAGCGCGGTCTTGGCGATGGACCGGTCGCCGTCCGCGATCGCCTTCTGCGCATCGGCCGCCGCCGTCGAGAGCCGCGGGAAGCGGCGCCGCTGGCGAGTGCGCAGCTCGACCGCGAAGCCGCCGAGCTCGACGATGACACCCGCGAGGGCGATCAGCGCGAGGATGAGAACCGGCACCTCGAGCGAGCGCGCGACGTCGAAGATGGCTTGCTCGATGGCATGGGTCACGGCGCCGGCCTCAATGCTGTCTCACCGCGCTTCTCCGCCGCCTCGCCCAGCGCAGCTCACGTGCCGCCCCCAGGCCGAACAGCAGCATTATCGCGGCGATCGCCGCCGCAGCGGAGCTCACGCGCCAACCCGACGAGAGCGGCGTGGCCGCCGATCCCTCGGCCTGGGTCCCGACGGCGGGAGCACTCGGGGCGCTGAGCAGCGCGACACCCTGGCCGATCAACCGGCCGCTCACGACCGGACGGCCGGCAAGGCTGCTAGGAGGCGGCGTTGATCGGCCGGACGCAACGCCCGATCCGCTCGTTCCAGGGCTCGGCGACCGCGTAGACCCACCGGACCGCCCGCCCAGAGCACTCGTGGACGGGCTCGGCGTACTGCTCGGATGCAACGACGGGCTCGGGGTCGGCGTGCGGCTCCCGCCCGGGCTCGGGGAGTGCGATGGCGACACCCGCGCGTGCCCTACCGTCACGAACAGCGGGTCGGCGAAGCCGCCGGAGTCATCCGCTCCCTGCGCGCTCAGCAAGACCTCGTAGGTGCCCGCGACGGCGAAGGCATGGGTGATCCGTGCCCCCACCCCGATCTTCTGGTCGCTCGGGAACAGCCGCCACGTGTACGTCGGCGTGACGCTGTCGCCGCTGCTGGACGCGTCGAGGGTGATCGACTGGCCTACCTTCGCCGTCATCGGATCGGCGGAGGCGGTCACCGTGAGGAGCGGGCCGGTGTGGACATATAGGTCGAGCGGGCCGCCCTGGGCGCTTTCGATCTCGTCGTCGGCCGCCGCGTTGTCCGAGGAGCTCCGAATCGGGCGCGCGTAGAGGATCTGCGGGCCGTCGACGTAGAAGACGGGCAGCAAGCCGCCGACAAAGCTCGAGGGTGCGGACAGGTCACCGGCGGATGCCTGCAGCAAGGAGTGGCTTCCGTCGTAGGGACGGGTCAGCTCGGTGAAGGTCACCCCCGAGGCGGACGAGCCGAGCAGGTCGGCCAGCAAGGCGTTCTCGGACAGGCCGAGTGCGACGTACGGCCCGGCGACCGTTGCCGTCTCCGGGTACTGGACGTCCTGAACCGCGTTGGCGGCATCTGCGTCTGCCGCCGCCGTGGCCTCGCTGGTGATCTGGGTCGCCGTCACGTACTTCGTGCCACCTTGCAGGTGGACCGCGATACACGGGTCACCGGTCGGGCAGGACTCCGCGGCCGCAGCAGGCATCGCAACGGCGACCACCCCGCCGAGCGCCAGCACCACCGCCAGTGCTCGGCGAAGCAAGGTACGCGGCATGCTCAGGTCACGTGCACCGACTTCGTCGCAGACGAACCTGCGACGATCACGCCGGCATTCACGTACTTGACCCTAACCTTCCAGGTCCTCCCGCGTGCGAGCTTGATCTTCACGGTGAAGCGCTTTGCCCCGTGCTTCAGCGCCACTGTCCTGACCACCCGCTCGCCGGACGCCGAGGCATGCCCTGCGTAAATGCGCAATTTCGCGCCAGAGCCACTGACCGCGGGCGACAGACCGCCCCTGATCGTGACAACGCCCTTGCGCGCCTTGGCCGAAGAGATCGCCACCGCGCCGACGACATGGATCGTGCCCTTAACCTTCGCCGAGGTCGGCTGCAGGATGTCGCCGTACAGCGGGCCGAAGGACGCCGACGCCGGGATCTCGACCTGGCTGATCTGCGGGCTGGAAACGGTGTACGACGCAGTCCCCGTCGGCACGTAGTGGAACGTGAACTTGCCGCTCGCACTGGTCGTTGTCGTGGCTGCGAGAGCTGCCTTGCCGCCGGTCGGAGTCGCGGACAGCGTCACCTGCACGCCGGCTAGCGGAGGCGTGCCCGGGACCTTGTTACTCAACGACCCGGTGATCGTCAGCTTGTGACCGCCCTTCACTGATGTCGAGGCGGCGGTTGCGGACAACGCGGGGGCCGCATCCTCCTTGAACGACCGTCCGCCCGGGTCGTTCGCCTGGTAGTTGTTGACGGCGGTCTGCCCGGTGGGCGAGGTGAGCCAGTCGAGGAAGGCCAGCGCGCCCTGCAGGTTGATGTGCACGTTCGGGTCGGAGCTGAACGCCGCGGGGTTGATCGCATATGCGTGGAACGAGTTCACCAACAGATTGGCGCCACCCGGCCCGGTGTTCGGGTCGTTGTCGACCACGTGCAGGTTGCTGAGCGCACCCTCCGACTCGAGGTACTGGAAGGTCGCACGGTCGGTCAGGACGTAGCAGTTCCCGCCGGTGTAGTTGCATGCGTCGGCGTTCACGACGTTCGGGCCCTGCGTGAGTCCGGTCGTGTGATACCACGACGGCAGCGTTGGTGACGCGCAGTTGCTGTCCGCGTTCGGAACCGCGCCGCCGCCGTTCGCCGTGCTGACCGGGCAGGTCGTGACGCCCGTGGTGAGACCCCAGATCGTGTGCTCCTCGACGGTCGTACCCGGGGTGCCGCCGCGCGAGACGTAGTTGACGTTTCCGTCCTGGCCGGCGGCCGCGATCCTCTGGAACGCGTCCACGATGTTGTGCGCAGGGTTGCCGCCGCTCATCACGCCGGCGGGATCCGATGCCGGCCCCAACAAGACGTAGTCGCCGTAGAAGATCGCCCGGCCGTACTGCTCGTAGGAGTAGCCCGACGCCACGAACTGGTTCTCCAGTGACGCAGCGTGGACGAGCAGCGCGCTCGCCGTACCGGCTTCGGCATAGCTGATGGCCGCACCGGTGCCCTGGCTGACGTAGTTCAACGTGTACTGCGGATACGCCTTCTCGAAGCCCGGCTTGATCACCTGCTGCATGAGATCGGAGTCGAAGACATCACTGGTCCCGACGACGGTGACCGTCGAGGAAGTGTCGGCGTGTGCAGCCGCCGGAACCAGCGCGGCGCCACCGAGCGCGACCAGCGAGGCGATCGACGCGAGGGCGGCGCGACGCCGGGATCGAGTGTTCATTGTTGGGACCCTTTCTTCGTTCCGGCCCCCCGTCATGCCGAGGCCAACGTTCCGTTGACCGCGCAAGCCGGGCTGTCCGCGGTGCTGAGCTCGACGTCGAGGGTTCCGGTGATCTGCTCACCGCTCTGGGCTGCGATGACGATCGTGACAATGTCGGACACCGACGACGTCGTGGTGAGCGTCGGCAGTGACGTGGTCGTCAGGGATGCGCTCGACCCTTGGTCGAGCACGGCGGCCGCCGGCGTCGTGCCGTCGTCCACCGGACTCGAGACGACGGATGCGGTGTAGCTGAGTGGATCCGTCCCGCCGTTCAGGGTCAGCACGAGTGACGTGGTCGTCGCCGCGGTCCCCTGACACGACGCGATCAGGGTCGCCGGCCCGGACGTGGCTAGTGCATGGGTGACGGTGCTGGCTTCGGGATCGGTCTGGCTGAAGTCGATCCGTACGGCGTCGCCGTCGGCACCGGCCGGTCCCCGGGGACCGCGCGGCCCGCGAGCACCGGCCGGGCCCCGGGAGTCGAGCGTGATCGCCTTCTCACCGGTCGCGCACTTGCCTCCGGATCGAAGCCGCAGCGCGCCACTCGACGTGACGCACGCCTTCGCGGACGACGAGTGGGAGGCGACCGCGGCGCCGGCCACCCCTCCGATCAGCGTGAGCGCGGCGGCCGCCGCAAGGACTACGGGAACCCGTCCACCGATTCGCACGACGCCTCCTCAGCGCAGGTGACGTGCCAACGTATTACATAGGCATGGTGCGCTGTCGAGAATGCCTCAGCCGAGCCACCCGGCGCCGGATCGCCTTCACCACGCGCATGAACGGCCCGACCTTGCCGAACCCGCCGGGTAGCGCCACGACCGCCGCGCGCTGCGCCGCGCTGAAGTCGGCCGCGACGATGCGGCCGATCCGGTTGATGTCGACGACGCCTACCAGCGATGGCTCGTCGCGGGCGCGCGACTGCATGGTCACCGAGTAGCGACCGGCGCCGTGCGAGAGCCGAGTACCGCCGGACGTCGGTTTCGGCACCCTCCCCATCCGCAGTCGGGCTCCGTCCGGCCCGGCGACGACGGCTGCCTCGCAGCGCCCCACCACGGCGTCGCCGCCACGGAGCTGGAGTCTCAAGGACCGCTGAGAGGCCTGCGGCGCGACGTCCACCTCGACGGGTGCCCACACCTCGTCCCGTGCGATGACCGCCGTGCCGATCGGCCGGGACAGGACCGACTCGACCAACGTGTGCACCCGCTGCCCGACATCGAAGGCGAGCGTGCTGCGACCCTCGGTCAGGTACGGGATGACGGTGACCGGCCTCGGCCCGATCACCGCCGCCGACGGCAGCGGGCGCTGGGTTTCGGCGTCCGACGCCAGCCGCGCCCTGAGCTCGACACCCAGGCTGACGAACCGGACGAGGACATCCCATACCCCGTTGGCGAGCGGTCGCCCGCCGGCCAGCGTCGAGGGGTCGAACTCGGCCGACCCGCGGATCACCACGTGGCGATTCGACCCCGGCTGGTCCGGAATCTCGCGGAGCTCGGCCTGCAGCTGCGCCGGAACGAACCACTCCTCGTGGGACGCACGCTCGACGACGACCACCTCAGCCTGCCCGGCGAGCACGCCGTGCTCGATCGCGACCGGGAACTTCGCACGCAGATCCGCGGGCAGCAACCGTGGATCGACGAGCAGCCGGCCGTCCTCGGTCGGGGCAAAGCTGATCGGCGTACCGTCCTCGAGGACCGCCGTCGCCTCGATCTCGGCTCGCCAGCGGTCGCTGTCCCAGCGCAGCGACCTGAGCACGGCCCGGCCGTGCAACCGCCGGAAGGCGGTGTTCACGTCCTTCAACCGGTCGTACCGGTCGTCCCGGACCAGCCCGGCTCGGACCCGGTACACCAGGGCGAGCCGGTCGGCGAAGCTGGGGGCGAACCGCTCGAGCATCAGGTTTCGGACCTCCCGGAACCGCCGCTCGTAGTAGTCCTGCGACACGGCCCCCACGCGTCTCGGATGGCTGAGCCAGTCGAGCATCTCGTGGGTGAAGGGACGCTCGAGCAGTACGTCGCGACCCGGTCCGGGCTCGGTGTGCGCCTCGATGATGTCGAGCACCTCGCGGAGATAGCCGTAGTAAGCGGCCGGATCGGGCACGCTGTAGGCAGCGTTGGCGTCCCCCGGTCGGCGGACATGGTGGTAGCACGGGTAGTCGGCGAGGATCGCGATGCGTTTGGCGAGAAAGTACGCGCGGACGACGAGCACGTGGTCCTCGAGCCGGCGCCTGCCCTCCGGGAACCGCAGGCCGTGCTCGTCGAGGAAGCTGCGGCGAAAGAGCTTGTGCGGCGACAGGCTCGACATCAACGGACGCGTCCATAACGTCGCGTTGGTGTCGTTCTCTCGGTAGAGACTTCGCGGCACCGCGCGGTGGTGGCCGATGGTCTTCGCGTTGAGAACGTCCGCGCCGGCGGAGTCCGCGAAGTCAGCCATGCGTGCCAATGCTTCGGGTGCGAGCCAGTCGTCCTGGTCGCAGAAGAAGACGTAGTCGCCCACCGCGTTGTCGATCCCGATGTTGCGCGGCCGACCCGGCCAGCCCGAAGGTGGCTCATGGAACACCCGCACGTTGGCAGCCTTATCCGCGACCTCGTCCAGGCGGCCCGGTGCAGCGTCCGTCGACCCGTCGTCGACGAAAACCACTTCGTACTGTTCAGGGGGCAGGCTCTGAGCCAGCAACGAGTCGATACAGACCTCGATCGACGAGCCTGGGTTGAATACGGGGACGATCACGCTGACAGCGACACGCCCGCCGACAGGCCGCGGGTCCACGACCCGAGGCTACCCAGCAGGCGTCAGCGGCAATCCGACGTGCAGCAGCCCCTCGGACCGGGCGACCCGCACGGCCGCTGCGACCGTGATACCCGTTCCGACGAGAATCATGGCAAGGACGGCGACTTCCTTCATCGCGACGAAGGTCACCAGCGGGAGCGACTCCAGCAGCCAGACCGTCACCACCGCCTTCGCGAGGCAGATGAACGCCCAGAACAGCGTCAGCTGCCAGAACAAGCGCTGGATCCGCGGCCGCGAGGCGACGTCCTCGCTCATCGGGAAGAAGTCACCGGCCAGCCGGCCGACGATCGGGCGGGCGGTCTTCAGCGAGAGCAGGAACATCGCCGCGACTGCCCAGTCGGTGATCGCCGGCTGCAGGAAGTAGAGGAACGTGCTGTGGCTGGCGAGCGCCAACGCGGTCTTCGCGGTCAGGCCGACGACGGTGAGCAGCAACAGGCCGGAGGCCCGGCGCCGGGTGCTCCATCGCCAGGCCATCGATCCGTAGCACCAGACCAGGGCGGCGATCAGTGCGGTCCACACATTTCCGGCCACCAGGCAGAGGTAGAACAGCGCGCTGGGGATGATGTTGGCCATCAGGATGCTGAGGCCGAGGTGGCGCATGATCGCGCCGAGGCGAGGCCGTTCGACGGCCGAGGTGTCGCTCGGGTGCTCGCTCATGGCTGAAGTGTCGGTGCTCAACCTGAAGGGCTTGAACTCCCGGACCGAACACTGAGAAATCTCTGAGCAAACGGTCTACGACCTGCGGCCGAACGGTCCAACCGGCCCGGACTTTCGGCTCAATACGGCAAACGGCGCCGACCGGAGACCGGTCGGCGCCGCCAGTGCCGTGACGGGTCAGACGACCCGGACGTTCTCCGCCTGCAGGCCCTTCTGGCCCTGCGTCGTGTCGAACTCCACGGTCGCGCCCTCGTCGAGCGTCTTGTAGCCGTCAGACTGGATCGCCGAGAAGTGAACGAAGACGTCCGGGCTGCCATCCGCCGGAGCGATGAAGCCGTAGCCCTTCTCGGAGTTGAACCACTTGACCGTGCCTTGTGCCATCGCACTTTCCTTGCTGGGACGCCCCGCGGAGCGGGACTCGGCCGCCGCGGGTGCTTTTCGGCGAAAAGCAAAATGCCCGCGGGGAGATCCCGCGAGCTAAGCACAACGAGAACTGCGACCTGCGGGATCAAGGCTAACAGGTTCGGCCGCCGAATCCCATCTCCCGCGCGGAATCTACACAGAGTTGGTTGACAATGCCCTGACGGGTGCTATTGTTCTACACAAAGTTGGTCAACAATAGTCTGCGAGGCGAGATGCACGTCGACCCGTACATCGTGCTGGGCAGTGCCATCGTCGGCCTGCTGGTGGGCATGACCGGCGCCGGCGGCGGCGCGCTCATGACGCCGATGCTGATCTTGCTGTTCAACGTCGAGCCGCTCAAGGCGATCTCGAGCGACCTGGTGGCTGCGGTCGTCATGCGACCGCTGGGTGCCGCGGTGCACTACCGCAAGGGCACCGTCAACATGAAGCTGGTCGCGCTGATGTCGAGCGGCTCGGTGCCGATGGCGTTTCTGGGCGCGTTCATCCTGCACGAGCTCGGCAACTCGTCCAACGCCCAGACGAACATCGAGCGCATCCTCGGAGCCGCGCTGCTCGTCGGCGCCGCCGCGATGGTGCTGCGCTTCGTGCTCGACCGGCGGTCGGGTCAGCAGCGCCAAGGCGTGGTGAGCGACATCATCGTCCACCCGGCGCGCACCGTCCTGATCGGCATGATCGGTGGGCTGGTCGTCGGCATGACCTCGGTCGGCTCGGGTTCGTTGATGATCGTGCTGCTGCTGTTCCTCTACCCGATGCTCGGCGCCAACCAGCTGGTGGGCACGGACCTCACCCAGGCGCTCCCGCTGACGACCGCCGCTGCGCTGGGCGCGCTCGCGTTCGGCCACGTCGAGTTCGCGGTCACGACCTCGCTGATCATCGGCAGCGTCCCCGCCGTACTGGTCGGCTCGGTGCTGTCCTCGCGGGCACCTGACCGCTACATCCGGCCGGCGATCACCTTCGTGATCTTCGCCTCGGGGCTGAAGTACGTCGGGCTCGGCACCGACGCGCTCGGCTGGACGCTGGTCTCGGTGTTGGGTGCGGTCTTCCTGGTCTGGCTGGCCGTGACGCAACCCTGGCAGCGCACCGGCAACGGCTCAACGGAAGTTGCGAGCAGCGGGCCGGACGCCGAGCTGGAGCGGCTCGATGCGCTCGGCCATGACGTTGACCACGCCTTCTGAGTGCTGAAGCATCCCGCGGACCACTAACGCGGCACTCCCACGGGCGACCTTTCGGTACTTTGCCCAGACCTGCATCGAACAGATGACGTTGACCATCCCGGTCTCGTCCTCGAGGTTGACGAAGGTCACCCCGCGGGCAGTGGCCGGCCGCTGGCGATGCGTGACCACTCCCCCGACCCGCACCCGGGTGTGGTCCGGGATCCCACGCAGACCGGCTGCGGTGATGATCCCCATCCGGTCCAGCCGGTCGCGGACCAGCGCGGTGGGGTACTGCTCGGTCGTGACGCCGGTGGCCCACAGGTCGGCGATCATCTGTTCCGGCTCGGTCATGTCAGGAAGGTCCGGTACGGCGGTCTCGTCGACCGCGACCAGGTCGAACTGACCGGGGCGTACCGCAGCCGCCGCGCCGGCGGTCCACAGCGCATCGCGACGCGCGACCCCGAAGCCGTCGAACGCTCCCGCTGTCGCGAGCGCCTCGACCTGGTCGCTCGACAGGCCGATCCGATGGGCCAGGTCGGCCATCGAGGTGAACGGCCCGGCTGCGTCGCGCTCGGCAACGATTCGCTCAGCCAGGTCGTCACCGATCGTCCGGACGCTGGACAGTCCGAGCCGGACCGCCGGCTGAGGCGCGTCGAGACACGCACACTGCGACCGGCCGTCGCCGGCCTCCAGCGTGGCGGTCGCCCGCGAGATGTTGATGTCCGGCTTGCGGGTCTCGACCCCGTGCCGGCGCGCGTCGGCGACCAGCGACTGCGGCGAGTAGAAGCCCATCGGCTGGGCGTTGAGCAACGCCGCGCAGAACGCCGCCGGGTAGTGCAGCTTCAGCCAGGACGAGGCGTAGACCAGCAGCGCGAAGGAGATCGCGTGGCTCTCCGCGAAACCGAAGGAGGCGAACGCACGGATCTTCTCGAAGATCTCATCCGCGGCGATCCCGGTGATGCCGTTGGCGGCCATCCCGTCGTACAACCGCTGGCGCAACGCGTCGATCCGCGCGTCCGACCGCTTCGACCCCATCGCGCGACGCAGCTGGTCGGCCTCGGCCGGGGTGAAGTCGGCGGCCGCGACCGCGACCTGCATGAGCTGCTCCTGGAACAGCGGGATGCCGAGCGTGCGCCCGAGCGCACCCTCGAGCGAGGGGTGCGGGTAGGTCACGGCTTCCTGGCCGTGCCGGCGACGGATATAGGGGTGCACCGAGTCGCCCTGGATCGGCCCGGGCCGGATCAGCGCGACCTCGATCACCAGGTCGTAGAAGCAGCGCGGGCGTAACCGCGGCAAGGTCGCCATCTGCGCCCGGGACTCGATCTGGAACACCCCGACCGTGTCGGCCTTGCACACCATGTCGTAGACGCACGGTGCTTCTTTGGGGATGGACGCGAGGTCGTACGACGTACCGTGCCAGTCCGCGATCAGCTCGAAGGAGTAACGCAGCGCGGAGAGCATGCCGAGGCCGAGCAGGTCGAACTTCACCAACCCGATCGCCGCGCAGTCGTCCTTGTCCCACTGCAGCACGGTGCGGTTCGGCATCCGGCCCCACTCGACCGGGCAGACCTCGATGATCGGCCGGTCGCAGATCACCATGCCGCCGGAGTGGATGCCCAGGTGCCGCGGTGCGTCACGCAGCTCCGCGGCCAGCTCGAGCACCGTCGCCGGCACCGGGGTGTCGTCCGGCGCGGTGATCCCCGCCATGTCAAAGCCGTGCTCGATCAGCTTGCTCCACGCGTCCTGCTGCCCGGTGGAGTAGCCCAGCGCCTTCGCAACGTCGCGCAGAGCCGAGCGCGGCCGGTAGGTGATGACGTTGGCGACCTGCGCGGCATGATCGCGGCCGTGCAGGTCGTAGACGTACTGGATGACCTCCTCGCGCCGGCCGGACTCGATGTCGACGTCGATGTCCGGCGGCTCGCCGCGCTCAGCGGCGAGGAAACGCTCGAACAGCAACTCATAGCGGACGGCGTCGACCGCGGTGATCCCGAGCGCGTAACAGACCGCGGAGCAGGCCGCCGAGCCCCTGCCCTGGCAGAGGATGCCGTTCTCGCGCGCGAACCGCACGATGTCCCACACGACCAGGAAGTAGCCGGGGAAGTTCAGCTCCCCGATCACCGTCAGCTCGTGCTCGATCTGGGCGTAGGCCTTCTCGGTGTCCGGGCCACGCGGGCCGTAGCGCGTGGTCGCGCCGCGCATCGTCAGCTCGCGCAGGTAGCTCATCTCGTCATATCCGGGTGGCACCGGGAACGGCGGTAGCTGCGGGGCGATCAGCTGGATCGGAAAGGCCAGCTCGGCACCGAGCCGCGCCGCCATCTCGACCGCGCCCGGCCACCGCGCGAACCGCTCGGCCATCTCGGCGCCGGTCCGCAGCATCTGGTCGGCCCAAGCGGGCAGCCAGCCGTCGAGCTCGGCAAGGCTGCGCCGGGCGCGGACCGCGGCCATTGCGGTCGCGAGCGGGCGGCGCGCCGGACCGTGGTAGTGCGCCGCGGTGGTCGCGACGATCGGTAGCTGCTCGGCCGCGGCGAGTTCGGCCAGTACGTCGTAGCGCTCGTCGGCCAGGGGATCTCGGGCGTAGCCGAGCTCGACCACGACGTTGTCGCGACCGAACCGCTCGACCAGCTCCGCTAACGCGGCGCGCGCCGCATCGACCGCGAGGCAGCCGGGCTCTCCCGCTTCCAGCGCGGCCCGCACCGGCCCCTTGCGGCAACCGGTCAGCACCAGCCAGTGCCCGCCGGCGAGCTCGGTGAGCTCGTCGAGGTCATAGACCGGATGACCCTTTGCCCCGCCACGACGCTGGGCCGCGCTGATTGCCCGGCACAGCCGGGCGTAGCCGATCGGTTCGCGGGCGAGCACGAGCAGGTGCCGGCCGGGTGGATCGGCCATCGACGACCGAGCCCCGACCGCCCGCTGCGTGGTCGTCCGTGGCATCGGCAGGTCCAAGGAGAGCTCGGCGCCATGGATGGTCGCCAGACCGAAGCTCTGTGCGGCCTCGGCGAAGCGGACCACGCCGTACATCCCGTTGTGGTCGGTCACGGCCAGCCCGGACAGCCCGAGCCGCACGGCTTCTTCGACCAGCTCTTCGGGCAGGCTCGCGCCGTCGAGGTGGCTGAACGAGGAGTGCGCGTGCAGCTCGGCATACGGCACGGGTTTGTCGGGGCGCACCAGCGGCACCGGTTCGTACGCCGGGCGGTGCCGTGACCAAGCCACCGAGTCGCCGCCGTCGCCGTGCAGCTCCCCTGACTTACCCGACTTTCCCTTCGGCGGCGGTCGGCCGGAAAGCTTGCGCTCGAGCTCCCGCCACGGCATCGGCGGGTTTTCCCAGCCCACTGCCTAGGGCCCTAACCGATAGTCGTGGGGTTCGATGCGGACGGTGAGTCCGGTGGGACTGGTCCAGGTGATGACGCCGTTCTCGTCCTTCGTATACGTCCAGTCGCCGTGGGTTTTCGCGTTGTGCCAGCGCCGGTCGACCGGGGTGTTGTTCCACGGGTCGGTCGGGCCGCGGGCATCGTGCGGGATGTTGTGTTCCATGTCGGTCAGGGACGCATCGACCGTGCTGTGCGGACCGGCGGAGTGGATGTAGCGGGCGATCAGCTGGTCGGCGAGCGCGGGCGGCACGGTGTAGGTGCTGGTGCCGTAGTCGAGCAGGTGCCCGGTGAGCGGGTCGGTGACCAGCCGGCGCAACGGCGCGCCGTCGGCGAGCAGCCACAGCGCTGCCTCGGCGGGTAGCGGCCCGATCCCGGGGATCTCGGCCGGGTGCGCGTTGAGCCCGAGCAGGGTGGGCAGCTCGATCACGACGTTCACGGTCGGAATCCGGCCGTGCCGGCGCGGCACGCCGGGTTCGCCCAGGTAGGTCTCCGCCATGTCGCGAAGTCCGGCGAGCTTGCGCTGATCAGCGGTCCCGCCGAGGGTGTCTGCGGTTTTCGCGGCGTAGGCAGTCAATGCCATGTGGATCTCGGTGGTGATTTCCAACGGGCCCCGCACATACAGCTCACCGGTCCCGTCGTCACCGAGCTCATGACAGACCCGCACCTCGGCCCGGGCCGCTTTCGCCCTGGCGGCGAAGGCAGGGTCCAGCGCCGCGACCGCCCGGCGCACACCTGCCCGGAACCGGGCGGTGGACTGGCCGTGCGCGCGCGGGAGCACCCGGGCCTCCACCTTGCGGGCAATCTCGGCCGGCAGCTGGTAGGTCGCGTCGTGCAACACCCGCGCCTGCGCAAGCGTGAGACGGCCCGCCCGCATCGCCTCCCGGGAAGCCCGCAACACCGTCGCCAGGTCCCGGGACAACCCGATCAGCCGATCCGCCGCATACACGCTGCTGGTGGTCGCGACCGCAACCTCGTGGGCGGCGAACGACTGCTCATCCACCTCCGCTTGCGTCGTTGGCAGCGGGCCGGCGATCACCGCGGTCAGCTCCGCCCGTGCCGCCTCGACGAACCCGCCCAGCGCGGTCAGCTCCCGCAACGCCACACTGCGCGCGGTCTCGGAAAGCACCTCGGCCGGGACCGCGGTCAACCATGCCAACGAGGCCGGACCCGGACCCGCCGCCACCGCCCGATCCACCAGCCGGTCACACGAGTCCACCCACTCCGCACTCACCCCGTCCGGCAACCCCTCCGCGGACGGCGGACCCAGCTCGGCCCAGACCTCGGCCGGGATCGGTTCCCAATCCGCCGGCGGCCCCGCCAACCCGAGTTCGAACACATGTTCGACTATAGCTCAGCCCAGAGACAGCCCTTCGCCGTTTCCACAGGGAGCCGGTGCGGTAGCCCGGTCCATTACCCGACCATGGCCTCCGTGCACTCGCTGAACTCGGGTCGAGGTCGGCGTTCTGGCGGATGCGTGAACGGTGTCGTCCGCTTCGTCTCGCCGATCACTCGATGCGACGCCGCGCACCTCAGTCGTAGACGCCTTCCAGCGTCCAGACCGGACGATCGGTACGGCGCATCTCGCCGGCGACGAGGTAGGCGCGGCCGCGAACGTCGACCAGCTGTAACCGGGCCACCCGGCTGGACTGCTCGGGGTCCCACCACCGCTCGTCGACCGGCCACGGACCGGCCCAGGACGTCACGGCCACTGCGGGCTGGCCGCCGAGACCGATCCGCGCCGGCGGGCGGACCAGCCCGCCGCGCTCGGTGACCACCACCGGCTGCCCCACCTCGTCGAGTACGGCGACCGACGCCGGTGGGTCGATCAGCACCGACGGTGCGGGAGCCGGCAGCCGTCCCGGCCACGGCCGGTCCGGCTCGCGGTCGGGCGGGCGGTCCTCGCCCCACGGCACCAGCCGGGTCCGGTCGATCGGGCCACGCCCACCCTCGACCGAGGGCACCACCACCGAGCCGAGCCCCAGCATGGTCTGCACCCGGGCGAGCGCCCGGTGCGCACGCTCGCCGGCCTCGCCCGGACCGCCCCACAGCGCCTGCTGATGGGCGCCGGTCGGCACGGTCTCGACCGGGACGAACCGCAGCCGGGTGATCCCCGCGGTCGGGCACTGCCCACCGGCGCCGGTCCCACCGTGCAGCCAGCCCTCGAGCTGCCAGCGGATCCGGTCGACGACGTCGGGCGCGGTGAGCACGCCGGGATGCCGCCATCGCCGCGCCATCGTCTCGCCGTTGTCGGTGAACGCCTCGAGCTCGAAGCACGCACATGACAGGCCACGGGCGCCGAGATCGGCGATGAACCGCTCGGCCGCACTGCGGGCGCTGAACGCGACCACGTCGACCCGGTCCACCGGGGTGTCGAGCTCCACCGTCACGGTGCACTCGGCCGGCGGCTCCCGCACGACGATCGGCCGGTCGTCCCGCCCGCCGGCCTGCCGGTGCGCCCACGCGCCGGCCGGCCCGAACCGCATCAGGACATCCCGCGCCGGCAGGGTGGCGAACTCACCGAGGGTGTGAATCCCCAGCCGTTGCAACAGATCCACCAGCTCGGCGTTGCCGAACGCGCTCAGTGTGGCGATCGGGAAATCGGCCAGGAACTCCGCCGACCCACCGGCCGGCACGATGACCCCGCGCCGGGCGGCCTGCTCGGCCGCGAACGCTCCGTCCGCGATGCCGATCCGGGCATCGTCCTCGGCCAGCCAGCCCACTGCCTGCCACAGCGAGTCGACCAGCTCCGGCTCGCCCGCGAAGCGCCGGATCGGCCCACGGACTCCGACCGAGACCAGGCCCGGCCGCATCACCTCGACCGCCGGCACCACCGCCTCCACCGCGGCGATCACCGGCTCGAAGCAGCGCGCCTCGGCCGGCTCGTCGCGCGCGACCACTACCAGCTCGGGGCAGCGGGCTTGGGCCTCACGCCGGCGCATCCCCCGTCGTACGCCGGATCCACGGGCGACCGCCGAGCAGGCGAGGACCTGGTTGGCCGTGACCACCGCGACCGCCGCGTCGCCGGGAACGTCGCCGGTCATCCGGGCCGTGGTCACCGGCCAGTCCGGGCACCACAGGGTGGCCAGGCGCGGCGGCGTACCGGTCATGGTGTCGCCACTTCAGCGAACCGCCACGAGCCGCGACCCGCGTTCGACCGGCGGCTCGGCCACGACGATCGGCGGGCCGGCGAACGGCACCGGCTCGACAACCGGCTCGACAACCGCAGCGACGACCGGCTCGGTCCCGCCGGTTGCGGCCGGCAACCACAGGCCGGTCGAGCGCGGACGACCTCGACCGTCCGCGCACACCGTCACCCGGCGCCGCCGCAGCCGGCCGTACCCGGTCCCGATCCCGTCCCAGTCCGCAGCCTCGGCCCGTAGTGACAGTTCGGCGTGCGGCCACACCGGTGCTCCGGCCGGACGCGCCGCTGCCCGGTAGGGAACGAAGACCGCGCCCTTGGCCCGGACCCGGGCGGCCAGTCGCCGGATGTCACCGTCGGTCAGCCGGTCCGGCACCCGCGCGACCACCACGTCGACCGCGTCGAGCAGCGCGCCCACCACCGCGACCCAGTCCGGACCGGGGCTCGGCACCATCGGCAGCCGGGCCAGCTCGATGCCGAAGCCACGGGCGGCCTCGGCACTGATCGTCGGCATGGCCACCAGCGCGCACCACGCCCCGTCGGCGGAAGCCGCTCCCACGGTGGCCAGCAGCAGTGACACCGAGCCACTGACCGCGATCGTGCTCCCTCGCCGCAACCCGTCCGGCAGCACCGGAGCCAGGGCCGGGCTGACCCGAAGTGCCGGGACCCGCGAACGGTCTGCCCCGACGATTTCGGTGAGTGGGGTCAGGGCGTCGATCACACCCCGAGTCTCGAACATACGTTCGATCCGGTCAAGCCCGCGTGTCGCGACTGCGCCCGCCGGGATCCTCGCCGCGCTCACCCTACGATCGCGCGATGGCGCTCGAGCTCCCCTGCCCCAACTGCGGTGAACAGATGTACGCCGAGCAGGCCCACAACCGCTGCCCGGCCTGCCTGTACTACGAGCCGTGCTGCGACGGCGCGCCGCAACCGATCTGCCTCAGCCGTGCCGATCCGGAGCCGGCGGCCTGCGAGCGCTGAGCCTCAGGGCACCCGCCTACGGCAGGCGGAACCACACGTCCTTGCCCGGGCTGCCGATCCGCGGCTTGACCCCCCACTCGCCGGCGAGGGACTCGACCAACCGCATGCCGCGACCGCCCAGCGCCATCAGCCGCTCGGGCTGAAGCAGCGGCTGGGTGGGCTCGTCGTCGCTCACCGTGACCGACAACTCCTCGTCGTCGCAAATGATCGACACCGTGATCGTCCCGGCACCGTGCGTGATCGCGTTCGTCACGAGCTCGGAGACCAGCAGCTCAGCGGTGTCGGTCACGTCCTCCGACACCAGCGGCAGCAGCATCTGGCGCACGACCCGGCGAGCCTCGCCCGGCGCGGTGCCGGTCGGCTCCAGATCGATCTGCTGATAGGACGGACTCATCGAAGTAGCTAGCTCCTGCAACAGCCGCCCCCCGAGTCGAGCGGCAGGTCCTTCGATCGTCCCGCGGCCGCCCGCCGTACGAACCGTCCCTGCAGCGCATTCGCCCGCCGGCCGGCGTTCGGCCATTCGGGCTATCGGCGACCGCCAGCGGGCTAACCCGGGCGCCTGCTCACCGGGTCAGACGTTGACCGTGGCCAGCCGGGTCCCGCCGTTGCCCAGCAGGATCAGCTGAGCGAGCTCGGAACGCGGCAACCGGGTCGAGCCGGTCTCCTGCGCCCAGCCCGAGTACGTCGCGTCCCAGCGACCCGCGACGTCACGGGTGCCGTCCTTCCCGACCGCGATCAGCTGGCAGTGCTCGTCACGGGGCAGCCCCGACACGGTGACGTTCAGCCCGGTCCCGGACGCCTGCGAGGCCAAGGTCACCCGCATCGTGACCCCGCTCTGGGTGGCCGTGAAGCTCGACCGCGGGTGCTGGTCGTGATGGGCGAGAGCGACCGCGCCCACGCTCGCACCGGCCACCAGTACGGCGGCGGCCGCGACCGCGGTGAGCCGGCGGTACGTCGTGCTCAGCAGGCCACGGCGGGTCCGCTGCTCGTCCTCTTCGCGCGCACGCGCGGCGACCCGGTCGAACAGGTCGGCGGGTGCCGCCATCAACTCGAGCGGGAAGTCCTCGATCGAGAGCCGGTCCAGCAACTCCGGCAACCCGGCGAGCGATGCCAGCTCGGCCCGGCAGGCCGCGCACTGCTCGAGGTGCGCGTCGACTTCTGCCCGCTCGGCCGGGTCGAGCGCTCCGACCACATAGACGCCGAGCGACACGACGGTCTCCTCGCAGGTCATGTCGTCACCCCCCGTTCGGCCAGCGCAAGCTTCAGCGCCCGCAGGGCGTAGAAGGTCCGCGACTTCACCGTGCCCGGCGGGACGCCGAGCGCGGTTGCCGCCGCGGCGACCGACTGCCCGCGGTAGTAAGTCTCGACGAGCACCGCCTGGTGCTCGGGTGAAAGCGCGGCCATGGCGTCGGCGATCAGCAGCCGGTCCAGGCGGACGTCGATCTCATCCGCGGCCGGCACGGTCGCGAGGACCGCGTCGCCGACCTCGTTCGGCCGGGCGGATCGGGCGCGGTGCGCGTCGATCGCGACGTGGTGCGCGACGGTGAACAGCCACGGCCGCACCGGGCCACGACTCTCGTCGAGCGACTCGCGATGCCGCCAGGCGCGCAGCATCGTCTCCTGTACGACGTCCTCGGCCCGGCCCCGGTCGCCGTTCGTGAGCCGCAGCGAGTACGCGAGCAGCGCGCCGGCATGCGCGTCGTACAGCTCGCGTAGCGCGGCTTCGTCGTCGGCGTCCACAGCGGTGATCACCTTTCACCCACGGATGAGCAGCCGGATCGGTTCACCCGGCGTTAACGGCGTCGCGGCGGGGCCCTGGCGTTATGGTGACGCCGGAGGCCGGTCTTGACCAGCGCCGGACAGGGTGCCCGTGAAGGATTCGGTGCTCGTCGCCGCGCTCGCCGTTGTCGTGATCGCGCTGATCCTGGCCGCCCAGTACTTCATCCGCGGCAGCAAGAAGCTCGGCACCTCGGCCCAGCGCACCACGTACGCGACCTTGCACACCGCGAGTACGGCGGCCGGCGGCCTGCGAGCCGGCCTGACCGCGGAGAGCGCGACGAAGTCGGCGCCGCCGCTGCGCAAGCTGCTAGGGACGCCGGCGCTGGTGATCGGCGACGCCGCCGGCGTACTCGCCAGCGACGGAGCCGATGAGACCCATGTCGGGCTCGTCGCACCGCTGCTCGCCCAGGTAGTCGCGGACGCGCGCGCCCGGTTGATCCAGTCGAGCGAGCTGGTCTGTGGCGCGGCCTACTGCCCACTGGCCTCGGGAGTCGTCGTCCCGCTGCAGGTGTCGGACCGGGTGGTCGGGGCCATTGCGGTGCTCGACGAGCGGGCCCGGCCGGACCTGCTTCGAGCCGCCGGCGAGGTTGCCGCCTTCGCCTCGTCGCAGCTCGAGCTCGCCGAGCTCGACCTGTCGAAGACCCGCGCGATGCAGGCCGAGCTGAAGTTTTTGCGCGCCCAGATCTCGCCGCACTTCGTCTACAACGCGCTCACGGCGATCGAGTCCTACATCCGCTCCGACCCGGAACGGGCGCGCGAGCTGCTGATCGGTTTCGCGGACTTCATCCGCTACACGTTCAGAACCCACGGCCCGTACGCGACCCTCGCCGAGGAGCTGCGCCTGGTCGAGACCTATCTCGAGCTCGAGCGGGCACGCTTCGGCGATCGACTCGACGTGACGCTGCGGGTGGCGCCCGAGGTGCTTCCGGTCGCCATGCCGTGCCTGACCCTTCAACCCCTGGTCGAGAACGCCGTACGGCATGGCATCGAGGCGGCGGGTGGTGACGGTCACATCTCGCTGATCGTGCAGGACGGTGACACGGAGGCCGTGATCGCGGTGGAGGACGATGGCGTGGGCATGGACCCGGGACGGCTGCGCGAGCAGCTGGCCGGCCGCACGGGTGATGGCGTCGGCCTGCGCAACGTCGACGAGCGGCTGCGCCGGGTCTTCGGCCCGGGGTTCGGGCTCAGGGTCGAGACCGAGGTCGGGCTCGGGACGAGAGTGGTGATGCGGGTGCCGAAGTTCAAGGTCGGGGTGCGCGCGACATGACCGCGGCCACGCAGCTATCCGTCCTCGCCGTCGACGACGAGGCGCCGGCGCTCGACGAGCTGGTCTTCCTGCTCCAGGCCGATGACCGCGTCGGCTCGGTCGACGTCGCGAGCGATGCGACCGCAGCGCTGCGCAAGCTGCGCGACCACGACTATGACGTGCTCATGCTCGACGTACGGATGCCCAGACTCGATGGCCTCGAGCTGGCTCGCTTGCTGCTGCGCTTTTCGGACCCGCCCTCGGTCGTCTTCGTCACGGCGTACGACGAGCACGCGCTCGAGGCCTTCGAGGTACGCGCCAGCGACTACCTTCTCAAGCCACCGTCCGCGGACCGCCTCGCGGAGACCCTTGACCGGATCTGCGAGTCGAAGGCCGCCAACCGCTCCGTGCCCGACGACCTGAGCATGATCCCGGTGGACACCGGCGGCACGACCCGGCTGATCGACCGCTCCGACATCGCCTGGGTAGAGGCACAAGGCGACTACGTCCGGCTGCACACGGTGAGCGGCGCCAACTACCTCGTCCGCCTGACGATCTCACTGCTCGCCGACCGCTGGGATGACCACGGCTTCGCCCGCATTCACCGCGGCTACCTCGTGTCGATCCGGCACATCACCGAGATCAGCACCGAAGCGGGCACGTCCACCGTGCGGATCGGCCGGACCGAGCTGCCGGTCGCTCGCCGGCACACCCGCGAGCTGCGGGACCGCTTGGTCCGGGCGGCGAGGCGCGGCGGCCTGCGGTGACCGCTCGGTGACCCTCGACCCGATCCGGCCGGGCCGCCAGGTCGTCCAGGCACCGTCGGTAGGCGCGGCCGGCGCGCGACCCCTGCCCGACGTCTCGGACCTGAGCACGGACAACCCGTACGGCGTTGTGCTCATCACAGGGCTGATCCGGGCCCAGCTCGGGCTGACGATCGGATTCGCCGCGTTGACGATCGCCGTGATCGGTTCGCTGCCAATCATTGCGGCGCTGTTCCCGAGCGTGGTGCATGCCACCGTGCACGGGCTTCCGGTGCCGCTTCTCGTGCTCGGCGGCGGCATCTACCCGGTGCTGGTCGTGTTGGGCTGGGGGTACGTGCACCTTGCCGAGCGGCTCGAGCGCCGCTTCGCCGAGCTGCTGAGCCGGCCGACGTGAACGGGTCCGGGATCGCGGCGGTCGTCGCGATCACCCTGATCACGGTCGCTCTCGGTGCCCGCGGGATGCGGGTGGCGCGAACGCCCGCCGACTTCCTGGTCGCTGCTCGCGCCGTGCCGTCACTGGTCAACGCCTCAGCGATCTCCGGCGAGTACCTGTCCGCGGCGTCGTTCCTCGGCGTCGCCGGGCTGGTCTACGTCAACGGAGTCGGCGCGCTCTGGTACCCGGTCGGTTATGCGACCGGGTACCTCGTGCTGCTGTTGTTCGTCGCGGCACCGCTGCGGCGCTTCGGTGCGTACACGATCCCCGACTTCGCCGAGGGCAGGCTCGAGTCGCCGTTGCTCCGGAAGGTCGGCACCGTCTTCGTGCTGGTCATCGGTTGGTTCTACCTGCTCCCCCAGCTCAAAGGCGCCGGCATCACGTTGCAGGTCGTGGTGGGTTCGCCGTACTGGGTAGGGGTCGTTGCCCTCGGTGCCATCGTCACCGCCAACATCGCGGCCGGTGGCATGAAGGGGATCACTGTCGTCCAGGCCTTCCAGTTCTGGTTGAAGATCGTCGCGATCGCCGTGCCCGCGATCGTGCTGCTGTCGCTGACGCACGCCCGCGCGGATGCGCTCGACCGGCCGGTGGGTGCGACCTTCCCCGTCGCGACGACGGTCTCGGTCACGGAACCGATCGACTTCACGGTGCGCAAGCCGGTGGTCGTGACTGCGTCCGGCACGTTGGACGGGCGCACGGTCGACGGCGCGGTCAGGTTGACCTCCGGGCGGCACAGCGCCGGGCGTGGTGCGAAGCTGCGCTTCCCGGCCGGCGCCGCCGCGCCCAGCGCGGTCGGCCTCGACGAGCTGACCGGACGGCAGTGGTCGATGCCGTTCGCGAGAGCGGGCTCCGGTGAACAACATCCGCTGGCGGCGACGTACGGCTTGATCCTCGCCACCTTCCTCGGCACGGTCGGCCTGCCGCACATCCTGGTTCGCTTCTACACCAACCGCGACGGCCGATCGGCGCGGCGCACGACCGCCATCGTCCTGCTGCTGGTCAGCTGCTTCTACCTGTTCCCGGTGGTATTCGGCGTGCTCGGGCGACTCGAGGCGCCCGGTCTCTACCTGACCGCCAACACCGACTCGGTGGTCCTGGTCCTGCCGAAGCTCGCGGTCGCGGGACCGGGTGGCGTCACCCTCGCGGCGCTGGTCGCGGCGGGAGCGTTTGCCGCCTTCCTGTCCACCTCGTCGGGCCTGCTGATCAGCGTCGCCGGGGCGCTCTCCCACGACCTGCTGGACGGGAGCGTGCGCACCTTCCGCTGGTGTTCCGTGGTCGCCGGCGCGCTGGCGATCGGCGCCGGGCTGCGGGTCGGTGGGTTCTCGCTCAACCTGCTGGTCGGCTGGGCGTTCGCGATCGCCGCGTCGACGTTCTGCCCGCTGCTGCTGCTCGGCATCTGGTGGCGGCGGCTCAGCCGGACCGGCTGCCTCGCAGGTCTGGTCGTGGGCGGGCTGACCTCCGCGACGGCGATCGCGATCACCATGCTCGGCGGCGGCCAGACGGGCTGGCCCGCGGTCCTGCTCGGCCTGCCCGCGATCTGGACAGTGCCGACGAGCTTCCTCGTCATGATCGTCGTCTCGCTGCTCACTCCGGGGTCGTTGCCGGAGGACGTCGCCGGCAAGATGCTCGTGCTCCATCTGCCCGAGGGACTGCGCGGCCCGATGCCACGGACCTGGCCGACCGCACCCCCTACTGCGGTAGCCCGGGAGACCGGCTGGGCATAGTGGCAGTGGCCACTACCTGTCCTGATGCCCGGGACACCGAATGCCGTTCGTCGCGGCCCACGTGCCGCTCGGCGCAGGCTTCGTGACGTTCGGCGTCTCGTGCCCGGCAGGTCGTTGCTACCTGCACGGGTGTCGTCAAAACTCCACACCGTTACCGAAGGGACGAACACATGACGCAGCGTCCGACCTCCGACCCGCTGCCCGACCTCGACGCACTGCATCACGAGTCCCGACGCTTCGACCCGCCAGAAGAACTCGCCAAGAACGCCAACGCGCAGCCCTCGATCTACGACGAGGCGGCCGCCGACCGGCTGGCCTTCTGGGAGGAGGCGGCGAAGTTCCTCACCTGGGACACCGGGTGGAGCGAGACGTTGGAGTGGAACCCTCCGTTCAGCAAGTGGTTCATCGGCGGAAAGCTCAACGCCGCCGTCAATGCGGTGGATCGCCACGTCGACGCCGGCTACGGCGACAAGGTTGCCTACCACTGGGTCAGCGACGGTGACACCGAGCGGCGGGACATCACGTACGCCGATCTCCAGCGCGGCGTGTCGAAGGCCGCGAACGCGCTGACCGAGCTGGGCCTCAAAGCCGGTGACCGGGTCACGATCTACATGCCGATGATTCCTGAGACGGTCATGGCGATCCTCGCCTGCGCGCGGATCGGCGCCCCGCACAACGTGGTGTTCTGCGGCTTCTCCGCCGACGCGCTGCGTGGGCGCATCCTCGACTCCGACTCCCGCGCGGTCATCACCACCGACGGGCAGTTCCGCCGCGGCGCACCGACTCCGGTCAAGCCAGCCGTCGACGAGGCCCTGGAGGAGTGCCCGGACGTCGCGAAGGTCCTCGTCGTACGCCGTACCGGTGGCGACGTCGAGTGGCACGACGGCCGCGATGTCTGGTGGCACGACGTCGTGGATTCGGCGAGCGACCAGCACGAAGCGCAGGCCTTCGACGCCGAGCACCCGCTGTTCATGATGTACACGTCCGGCACGACGGCGAAGCCGAAGGGCATCCTGCACACGACGGGTGGCTACCTCACCCAGGTGTCCTTCACCCACCGGATGGTCTTCGACCTCAAGCCCGACACCGACGTCTACTGGTGCGCCGCCGACATCGGCTGGATCACCGGGCACAGCTACATCGTGTACGGACCCCTGATCAACCGGGCGACATCGGTGATGTATGAAGGCACCCCGCACCCGGGCGACAAGGACCGCTGGTGGAAGCTGATCGAGTCGCTCAAGGTCTCGATCCTCTACACCGCACCCACCACCATCCGGACCCTGATGAAGTGGGGCGCCCAGGAGGTCGAACCCTACGACCTCACCTCGTTGCGGCTGCTGGGTTCGGTCGGTGAGCCGATCAACCCGGAAGCGTGGATCTGGTACCGCGACACCGTTGGCGGCGGTCGTACCCCCGTGGTCGACACCTGGTGGCAGACCGAGACCGGGGCGATCATGATCAGCCCGCTACCCGGCATCACGTCGACGAAGCCTGGTGCCGCGATGCGCGCGCTGCCCGGGATCAGTGCCGATGTCTTCGACAACGCCGGCCACCCCGTCGGCAACGGCGGCGGCGGACTGCTCGTTCTCACCGAGCCGTGGCCGTCGATGCTGCGCGGCATCTGGGGTGATGACGAGCGCTACAAGCAGACCTACTGGTCGCGGTTCGACGACGTCTACTTCGCCGGTGACGGCGCGAAGAAGGACGAGGACGGCGACCTGTGGCTGCTCGGCCGGGTCGACGACGTGATGAACGTTTCAGGCCACCGGATCTCGACCACCGAGGTCGAGCACGCCCTGGTGAGTCACCCGTCCGTCGCCGAGGCCGCGGTCGTCGGCGCCTCTGACCCGACAACCGGTCAGGCGATCGTCGCGTTCGTCACCCCGCGTGGAAGCGTCGCCGAGGACGAGACGTCCGGTGACGCGTTCGTCCAGTCGCTTCGCGACCACGTCGCGAAGGTCATCGGTCCGATCGCCAAACCCCGCCAGGTTTTGGTGACACCGGAACTTCCCAAGACTCGCAGCGGAAAGATCATGCGTCGGCTGCTGCGGGACATCGCAGAGAACCGAGAGTTGGGAGACGTCACCACGTTGCTCGACCCGACGGTCACCGACGCGATCCGCAAGAACATGGCAGGGGACGCCGACAAGGAGGAGTAACGCATGGCCGAAACGACTGCCGTTCAACCTGCGGCTCAACCCGTGGCCTTACCCACGGTGGCGGATCCCGCTCCGCTCGGGCTCGCGGGCTTCGCGATGACCACTCTCATCCTCAGCTTGCACAACACCAACACTTGGGCGGCCGGCGCGTTCTCCGCGATCTCGCTGGCACTCGCCTATGGCGGTGGTGCGCAGCTGCTCGCCGGGATGTGGGAGTTCAAGCGCAACAACACGTTCGGTGCGACCGCGTTCTCGTCGTACGGTGCGTTCTGGATCGCCTTCTGGTATCTGAACGTGCACGGTGGGTTCACGGCGGCCGATGGACCGGTTGTCGTCGGCACCTTCCTGCTCGGCTGGTGCATCTTCACCTTCTACATGACGATCGCCTCCCTTCGGACCAACGGCGCCGTTTTCGTGGTCTTCGCACTGCTGACAATCACGTTCGTGCTGCTGACCATCGGGGCGTTCCACTCCAGCCCAACCGCCACGGTGCCGGACGGGATGACGAAGGCGGGTGGCTGGTTCGGTGTCGCTACGGCGGCGGCGGCCTGGTACGCGTCGTTCGCCGGGGTAACGAACACCACCTTCGGCCGGCCACTCATTCCGGTCTGGCCGCTCACGCGGCCCTAGACCGCGGCCGTGCGGAACGGGTCCCCGGGCCCGGACCGCCACGTTTCGGCCGGGGCGCCTTCGGACGCAGGTGCCCCGGCCGAACCATGTCCGGAGTGGCCCGGCGCGAACGCGGGTCAGCGCAACGGTGGGAAGTCGGGTGCGCGCTTCTCGAGAAAGCTGACGACACCTTCCGCGAGGTCCGGCCTGGAGAACGAGGCCAGCATCAGGCCGGCCGAGCGGTCGAGTGCCTCGCGGAAGGTTGCCTCGGCATCCGCCCATAGCTGCTGCTTGATGTCACGCAGCGCCGCCGGTGAGCAGCACCGGACGATCTCCCGCGCGTAGTCCAGCGCCGCGCCGAGGGCGTCGTCGGCGATCCGGTCGACCAGTCCGATCGCCAGCGCCTCGTCGGAGCCGACTGACCGACCTGACATCAGCAGATCCACCGCCCGCGACCACCCGACGAGGCGCGGCAGCATCCAGGACATCCCGTGCTCGGCGACCAGCCCGCGTCTGGCGAAGGCAGTCGACAGCTCGGTGCCGGCAGCGAGGAACCGCAGGTCGCAGTACATCGCCCGGGTCAGGCCTAGACCGACGCACGGCCCGTTGATCGCGGCGATCACCGGCTTGGGAACGGTGGGCTCGACCTGGTCCTCGGGCCGCAGACCGTCCTGCGGCGGCGCGGCGCCGGCCACCAGCTCGGTCAACAGCGACAGGTCTGCGCCCGCACAGAAGCCGCGCCCTGCCCCGGTCACGACGACGACGCGCACGTCCGGGTCGGTCGCGGCCTGCTCCATGCGGGCCAAGTAGTCGCGACCCATGTCGAGGGTCCACGCATTGAGCTTGTCGGGACGGTTCAGAGTGAGAAGCGCGACCCCGCCGTCGACGTCGTACAGAACCAGATCGCTCATCAGCGCATCCTCATCAACGCGGCGCAAGGTCGGCCGCGGCCTGCGTGGGCGAGACACCGACGGGAAGCAGGGCAATCACCGGGGTCGTGATGCCGGCCTCGACGTAGGCCTGGATCCGCTCGCGGCACGCCGCGGGCTCGCCGTGCACGACGAGGGTGTCGACCAGCTCGTCCGGGATTGCGGTCAGCGCGCCCTTGCGGTCCCCCGCCGCCCACGCGTCCTGCATGCCCGCCATCAGCTCGGTGCGGCCGAGCCACTCGTGGAAGGCCCGATAGACCGGCACGGTGAGGTACGCCGCGATGGCGAACCGTGCGATCGTCCGAGCGGGTTCGACGTCGGCGGTCGGCGCGACGAAGATCCGCGCGGCGATCTCCTTGTCGGGGTTGTCCTCCCGAACGTACGGCGCGACGGTGCTGACGTCCTCCGGCGAGAGCCAGTTGACGATCGCTCCATCGGCCTCCCGCCCGGCCAGCCGTAACATCCCGCTGCGCAACGCGGCGATCAAGATCCTGGGCGGCACCTCGGGAGGCGTGTTGAGCCGGAACCCCTTCACCGAGAACGTCTCGTAGTTCTCGGTGACCTTCTCCCCCGAGAGCGCGGCACGTAGGAAACGCAACATGTCGCGCACCTTCTGGTACGGCGACTCGAACGGAACGTCGTTCCACTGCTCGACGATCACATTCGAGGACGAACCGATCCCCAGCACGAATCGACCCGGAGCCGCGGCTGCCATGGTCGCCGCCGACATCGCCAACGTCGCGGGCCCGCGGGTGTAGACGGGGATGATCGCCGTACCCAGCCGCAGTCGTGGCGCCCAGACGCTTGCCAGCGCCAGTGGGGTGAAGCCGTCGGTCGCGTGCGACTCGGCCGACCACAGGTCGGTGTAGCCGAGATCGGGCAGCCGCTCGACCAGGTCCCGCTGCTCGATCAGCGGAACGCCCTCGAACGGGAAGGTGATCCCGTAGCCGGTCATAGCCCGAGAGAGCGACCGATGATCTCCTTCATGATCTCGGTCGTCCCGCCGTAAATGGTCTGCACCCTGCTGTCGAGATAAGCCTTCGCGATCGGGAACTCGGTCATGTAGCCGTAGCCGCCGTGTAGCTGCAGGCAGCCGTCGATGACGCGCTTCTGCAGCTCCGTCGTCCACCACTTCGCCATCGCGGCGTCGGTGACACTCAGCCGGCCCGCGTTGAGCTCGAGGATCGCCTTGTCGAGATAGACCCGCGCGATCTCCACCTCGGTCGCCAGCTCGGCGAGGACGAACCGAGAGTTCTGGAAGGAGCCGATCGGCCGGCCGAAGGCGGTGCGGGTCTTGCAGTACTCGACGGTTGCGGCAAGCACGTTCTCGGACGCAGCGACCGCACCGACCGCGATCGACAACCGCTCCTGCGGCAGGTTGTCCATCAGGTGGACGAAGCCGCGGTTCTCCTCACCGAGCAGGTTGGTCACCGGCACGCGGACGTCGCTGAAGAAGAGTTCGGCGGTGTCCTGCGCCTTCAGCCCGATCTTGTCGAGATTGCGGCCGCGCTCGAACCCCGGCATGCCGCGCTCGACCATCAGCAGCGAGATGCCATGCGCGCCCTTGTCCGCGTCGGTCTTGACCACGACGACCACCAGGTCGGAGTTGATGCCGTTGGTGATGAACGTCTTCGATCCGTTCACGACCCACGAGTCGCCGTCGCGGACTGCTGTGGTCTGGATGCCCTGCAGGTCCGAGCCGGCAGCCGGCTCGCTCATCGCGATCGCTGTGATCAGCTCACCGGAACAGAACCCGGGAAGCCAGCGTGCCTTCTGCTCGTCGGTCGCCAGCTTGATCAGGTACGGCGCAACGACGTCGTTGTGCAGGCCGAAGCCGATACCGGAGGCGTGCGCGCGAGTGACTTCCTCGACGAGGACCGCGTTGTAGCGGAAGTCCGAGACGCCGCCACCGCCGTACTCCTCCGGCACGTCGAAACCGAGCAGGCCGTGCTTGCCGGCTTCGAGCCAGACGCCGCGATCGACGATGCCCGCCTGCTCCCACTCGGCGTGGTGCGGCACGACATACCGCTCGAGGAACCCGCGGACAGTGGCTCGGAACGCCTCGTGGTCAGCCTCGTAGAGATCCCTGCGCACGCGAACAGAATACGGTTCGGAGTCAGGACGTCGCGCGCCGCACGCCGCGGTAGCCGAGAGTTGCGATCCCGGCCAGCACCGCGAGCACGAGGACCACCAGCAGCAGCGGCCCGAGTGCGCCGACGATCGCATCGAAACCGCGGGCGAACCGGCTCACCGAGTCGTGCCAGGCCTTGCCGATCCCGCCCTTGTGGTGAACCTGGTGACGGGGCGCAATCAGGGTGGGTTGGTCGACCGAGACGGTCAACGTCCCGTCGGCGCTCTGGTTGCGGAGCACGTTCAGCTCGCCCTGGAGCTCGTCGATCTGCGACTGCACGTCCTCGACCCGCTGCTGCACCTCAAGCGTCGCGCCGATGGTTCGGGCCCGGCCGAGGATCGTCAGGTAGGTCGCACGGGTCTGCCGCAACGCAGTGATGCGCGCACCGAGATCGACGACCTTGCCGGTGACATCGTGCGCGTTGGTCGTCAACGACTCGACATGACCGAGCTTTTCTGCAGCGATGACGGCGTTGTCGAAGCTGGCAACCGGGATCCGCAAGGTCAGCTGTCCGGCGGGTTCACCGGCGATCGTCTCGGTGCTGCTCTGCGACACGTATCCACCAAGCGACGTGGTCAGGCTCACCAGCTTCGTGACGGTCGACTGGACCTGCCCGCGGGACACGCGCAGGTCGAGCCGTCCGGTCTTCACGACCCGGGTGGCGGTGACCGCATCGGCCGCCGTCTGCACCGTCAGGCCTTCCTGCGTCGACCCCTGGACACCCGTCGCACCCGAAGGGGCCGCCGTCGCCGCCGGAACCGGCACCGCGGGAGCGCCCGCACCCACGCCGAACGTGGACGTCCGGCTCGGTGCGTTGTGCGATCCGGCAGTGGAGGTCGACCCAGCACCCCCGGCCGACTCGTTGCTCCCGTGGTTGCCGCCCAACGCGAGGGCGCTCACGATCACTGCCAGTACGGCGGCAAATATGCCGTACCCGATGATGCGGGCCCTGCGGTGCTCTGCCATGTCGCGCCTCCCGGAGTGATCTCGCGGGTTGGACGCACCGGGGAACCGAGGCGTTCCCGGCCTCAGGCGGCCGGTTCGCCGCCGGTGTCGACGACGGCCAGAATCGCGCCCGCGTCGACCTGGTGGCCCGCCGTGACGCGCATCTCCACGACGGTGCCATCGGCCGGGCTCGCCACCGTGTGCTCCATCTTCATGGCGTCGAGCACGACCAGCGGCTGATCGCGAGCCACCTTCGCGCCGGGCTCGACGAGCACTCGTACGACGGTGCCCGGCATGGGCGCGACCAGCGAACCCGCAGTCGGTGCGGCAACGGTCGCCCCGAACCGCGGGACGACGGCGAACTCTGAGCTGCCCACGTCGGAGTCGACGTCGATCGTTGCCTCATCGGCCGGTACGACGACGTGATAGCGGCGACGGACGCCCGCGACCGTTGCGTCGATCACGTGGTAGGCGGCCGAGTGCAGCTCGACGTCGACCGGTTGCCCGTCGACGGTCACCTCCAGCCCGCCGGTGCGGTCGAAGCGGTAGTCGACGGCGACCTCGGCCCCTGCCTCGGTCAACACGACGGGTAGGGATCCGGACGGGTTGTTGCGCCACCCGCTGGGAATCCCGCGAAGCACCGAGGCTCGGCCCCGGCGCACCACCTGCAGCGCGAGGACCGCCGCGATCGCGTTGGCCGGCGAGGGTCCTTGCGTCGGTGCCAGGTCGGCCGGATCGTGGCGGTCGAGGTATCCGGTGTCGACCGCGCCGGCAAGGAAGTCCGGCTCGGCCAGGATCCCCGCCAGCAGGTCGCGGTTGGTCGTGACGCCGTGAATCCTGGCCCGCCGCAACGCGCGGCAGAGGACTGCCGCCGCTTCCGCGCGGGTGGGTGCGTGCGCGACGACCTTCGCAAGCAGGGAGTCGTAGTGAGGCGACACCGCGTCGCCCCGCTCGAACCCGCTGTCGACGCGGACATCACCGGGAAAGTCGAACTCCCGAAGCACGCCGGTGACCGGTAGGTAACCCTTCTTCGGGTCCTCGGCGCACACCCGGACCTCGATCGCGTGGCCGTCGATGGTCGGCTCGAGTGCCTTCGCCGGCAACGGCTCGCCGTCCGCGATCAGCAGCTGGAGGCGGACCAGGTCCAGCCCGGTGATCGCCTCGGTGACCGGGTGCTCGACCTGCAGTCGGGTGTTCATCTCGAGGAAGAAGTACGAGCCATCGGGTGCAAGGACGAACTCAACAGTGCCGGCGCCGACGTAGCCGACCGCCTTCGCGGCGGTGACCGCGGCGGCACCGAGCTCGCGCCGCAGCGCGGCGTCGACGGCCGGGGACGGTGCCTCCTCGACGATCTTCTGGTGCCGCCGTTGGATCGAGCACTCGCGTTCGAACAGCGCCACGACATTGCCGGACCGGTCGGCCAGGACCTGCACCTCGATGTGGCGCGAGGCCTCCAGATAGCGCTCGAGAAAGACCGTGCCGTCGCCGAACGCGGTTTCGGCCTCGCGACGTGCCGACTCGATCGCCTCGGCCAGCGACTCGGACGAACGGACCACCCTCATGCCGCGCCCGCCGCCGCCGGCGGATGCCTTCACGAGCAAGGGGAATCCGATGCCATCCCCCGCCGCGGGATCCGTGGTCCAGGGCAGAGTCGGCACGCCGGCCGCCTCCATCAGCCGCTTCGCCTCGGTCTTCTCGCCCATCGCCGCGATCGCCTCGGGCGGCGGCCCGACCCACGTCAGGCCGGCCGCCACGACTGCAGTCGCGAAATCTGCGTTCTCGGCGAGGAAGCCGTAGCCGGGATGGACGGCATCCGCCGCCGCGACGCGAGCCGCTTCGACCAGGAGATCGCCGCGCAGGTAGGTGTCGGATGCGCGCTCGCCCGGCAGCCGCAGCGCGACATCCGCCTCGCGAGCGAAAGGAGCATCCGAGTCCCCGTCGCTGAACACGGCAACGGTCTCGATCCCCATCGACCGCGCGGTCCGGAAGATCCGGCGCGCGATCTCGCCGCGGTTGGCGACCAAGAGCCGTCTCATGGCCGCGCGCCTACATCCTGAAGACGCCGTAGCCGCGGCGTCCCTGAACCGGCTGGTTGTGCACCACGGACAGCGCGATCCCGAGAACGGTCCGCGTGTCACGCGGGTCGATGATCCCGTCGTCGTAGAGCCGGGCGGTGAGGAACAGCGCCTTCGACTCCGCTTCGATCTGGGTTTCGACCAGCTCGCGCATCGCACGATCGGCGTCCTCGTCGAACGGCTCGCCTTTCGCGTCCGCCGACGCACGGGCCACGATCGAGAGCACACCGGCCAGCTGAGCCGGACCCATCACCGCCGACTTCGCGTTGGGCCAGGTGAACAGGAACCGCGGGTCATAGGCCCGTCCGCACATGCCGTAGTTCCCGGCGCCGTACGACGCACCCATCGTGATCGTGAGGTGAGGCACGTCGCTGTTGGACACCGCGTTGATCATCTGAGCGCCGGCTTTGATGATGCCGCGTTGCTCGTAGTCCTTGCCGACCATGTAGCCGGTCGTGTTCTGCAGGAACAGCAGCGGAGTGTCGACCTGGTTGGCAAGCTGGATGAACTGCGCGGCCTTCTCGCTCTCCTCGGCGAAGAGCACGCCGCGGGCATTGGCCAGGACTCCGATCGGATAGCCGTGCAGCTGGCCGAAGCCGGTCACGAGCGACGAGCCGTAGAGCGGCTTGAACTCGTCGAACTCACTGCCGTCGAGGACGCGGGCGAGGACATCTCGCGGGTCGAACGGCTCGCGCAGGTCGGTCGGCACCATGCCGAGCAGGTCCTCCGCGTCGTACAACGGCTCGGCGTAGAGCGCGGCCGGGGACGGCCCGAGCTTGCGCCGGTTGAGCCGGCGCACGATCTGGCGGCCGAGCCGGATCGCATCCCGCTCGTCGACGGCGAGGTAGTCGGCCAGCCCGCTGATCCTCGCGTGCATCGCCGCGCCGCCGAGCTCCTCGTCGTCGGACACCTCGCCGGTGGCCATCTTCACCAACGGCGGCCCGCCGAGGAAGACCTTCGCGCGGTCCTCGACCATGACGACGTAGTCACTCATCCCGGGGACGTACGCGCCGCCGGCGGTTGAGTTGCCGAACACCAGGGCGACCGTCGGGATCGCCGCGGCGGACTTGCGGGTCAGGTCACGGAAGCCGGCACCGCCGGGGATGAAGATCTCGCTCTGGGTGGGGAGATCTGCCCCGCCGGACTCGACCAGGTTGATCAGGGGAAGCCGGTTCTCATCGGCGATCTGCATCGCCCGGCGCTGGCGGCGAGCGGTGAACGGGTTGACGGCGCCGCCACGGACGGTCGGGTCGTTGGCCACCACCATGACCTCGGTGCCTTCGACGACGCCGATACCGGTCACGATGCTGGCCCCGACGGCGTACGGCGTCCCCCATCCCGCGAGCGGCGAGAGCTCCAGGAACGGCGAGTCGGGATCGACGAGGAGCTCGATCCGCTCCCGGGCGAGCAGCTTGCCGCGGGCCCGGTGCCGCTCGACGTACTTCTCGCCGCCGCCGAGGTTCGCGATCGCGAGCTGCTGGTCGTGCTCCGCGAGCAGCTCGAGCAGCGAGTGGCGGCGAGCCGCGAAGTCTGGCGCTTCGCGGTCCACACGATCGGGCAGCACCGGCACGCCTCGGAGCGTAACGGCCGGAGCGGCTCACATTGCGGCGGTGAGCTCGGTGCCCTCCTCGTCGGTGAGCTCGATCCGAGCGGCCGCGCAGTTCTCCTCGAGGTGCGCGACCGACGACGTACCCGGAATCGGGAGCATCGCCGGCGAGCGGTGGAGCAGCCACGCGAGCGCGAGCTGCGACGGCGTCGCGTCGTGCCGGCCGGCCGCAGCGGCCAACGGGCCGCCCTGCTCCGCCAGCCGCCCGGTCGCGAGCGGGAACCACGGGATGAAGCCCAGGTTCTCCCGCTCGCAGTAGTCCAGGACCGTCTCATCGGACCGGTTGGCCAGGTTGAACAGGTTCTGCACGCTCACGACGCCGGCCACCTTGCGGACAGCCTCGATCGTCGGGACGTCCACCTGAGAGAGACCGATATGGCGGATCTTGCCCTCGTCCTGCATCGCGACCAGCTCGCCGAGGGAGTCCTCGAGCGGCGTCTCCGGATCGACCCGATGTAGCTGGTAGAGGTCGATGCGTTCGAGCCGGAGCCGGCGCAGGGACATCTCCACGCACTGCCGCAGGTACGCCGGGCGGCCGACCGCGTGCCAGTCCCCCGGGCCGGTCCGCACGAACCCGCCCTTGGTCGCTATCACCAGGCCATCCGGATAAGGGTGCAGCGCCGTACGGATCAGGTCCTCGGACACATACGGGCCGTAGGCGTCCGCCGTGTCGATCAGGTCGACCCCGAGCTCGACCGCACGGCGGAGCACGTGCACGCACTCCTCGGGGTCGGCCGGGTCGCCCCACACACCCGGCCCGGTCAGCTGCATCGCGCCGAAACCGAGCCGGTGCACCGTGAGGTCGCCGCCGAGTGTGAACGTTCCGGCGGACTCGATCGGGCGTTGGAGATCAGGCCTGGTCATGTCCTCGTTCTACCCCGCTTCGGTCGCCGAACGACCAGAACGCGACCGCGGCGGCCGCGGCGACGTTCAGCGAGTCGATCCCGGCCGCCATCGGGATCCGGACGCGTTCGTCCGCGAGCGCGGTCGCCGGTGCCGACAACCCTTCGCCCTCCGTGCCGAGCAGGACCGCGATCCGCTCGTCGCGGTGGACGGCCAGCCGGTCGAGTCCGACCGCATCGGCCGCAGGAGTCAGCGCAAGCACGCGAAAGCCACGCCCGCGCAGCCGCTCGATCGCGCCGGGCCACTCGGGCGCCCGGGCATACGGGACCGCGAAGACCGCCCCCATGGACACGCGAACCGAACGCCGGTACAACGGGTCGGCGGATCGCGGCGACAGGACGACGCCGTCCATGCCGAGCGCGGCCGCGGCGCGGAAGATCGCGCCGAGGTTGGTGTGGCTGACGATGTCCTCGACCACCACGAGCCGCCGTACCCGGTCGGCGACCCGGTCGAAGTCGAGCACCGGCCGCCGATGCACCGAGGCCAGCGCGCCACGGTGGACGTGGAAGCCGGTCACCGAGTACAGCAGATCGTCGGATCCCAGATAGACCGGTGCGTCCGAGCCCGCGAGCACCGCAGCGGTGCGGTCCAGCCATTGCGGGGTCATGAGCGCCGAGCGCAGCCGGTAGCCGGCGGCGAGGGCGCGTTCGATCACGAGCGCGCCCTCGGCGATGAACAGCCCACCGGCCGGCTCGCTGCGCCTGCGCAGCGCCACATCGGTCAAGGACCGGTAGTCCTCGAGCCGAGGGTCCCCGACGTCGTCGACCTCGACGACCGGACCCACGACCTGCTCGGAGGCGACGCTCAGTCGAACAGGTCGGGCTGCTCGCGGGTGATCTTCGCCCACAGCGGCTGGAAGGAGAACCATCCGGCGAACTCGCTACCGACGTAGTCGTGGGTCTGCTTCGCCTGCTCGGGATCGATGTGAACGACCTCGCCGGCCGCCTTGGCGAGCAGCTGGGCCTGGCAGCACCGCTCCATCGACGCGAACCAGAACACCGCCGAGTCAACGGTCTCGCCGACCGTCAGCAGGCCGTGGTTACGGAGGATGACCGCCTTGTTGTCCCCCAGCGCGACGGCGATCCGCTTCCCTTCCTCGATGTCGGTGACCACCCCTGTGTAGTCGTCGAACAGCGAGTGGTCGTCGTAGAACGCGCACACGTCCTGGGTGATCGGTTCGAGCAACGTGCCGAGCGCCGAGAGCGCGCGGCCGTGGATGGAGTGGCTGTGCGCGGCCGCCATCACGTCCGGGCGAGCCTGATGCACCTGCGAGTGGATGCAGAACGCGGCCTCGTTGACGTGGTAGTTGCCCTCGACCACCTCGCCGGAGTGGTTGACCCGGATCAGCGAGCTGACCGAGACGTGCGCGAACGGTACGCCGAAGGGGTTGACCCAGAAGGTGTCCGGCTCGATCGGGTCACGCACGGTGATGTGGCCCGCGACACCCTCCTCGAAGCCGAACTTCGCGAACAAGCGGAAGCCGGCGGCCAGCCGCTCCTTGCGGTAGCGCTGCTCCTCCTCGAGCGAGTCGAACTGCGGGAGCGGAGGGAACCACTTCTCAACGGCCATGGGTCGAGTATGCGCCCTGCCCTGCAGCGCCGCCAGCCGCCGCCCGGCGCCGCGCTAGCTCTGGCCGGCGCGCTCCTGCCACTCGTTCATACGACCTTCGGGGCCGAGTTCGTACAACCGCTTGCACTCCGGGCAGACCGGATAGCGGGATGGGTCGCGGGTCGGCACCCAGACCTTCCCGCAGAGCGCGACGATCGGCGTACCGGTAACCATCGCCTCGGTGATCTTGTCCCGGTCCGCGTAGTGCGCGAACCGGTCGTGGTCACCCTCGTCGGACAGCCGCGGGTCGACCCGTTCCTCGACGGTCGTGCCGGTCTCGGTGTCGGTCGACGTCACGGCGTCGAGGATAGGCGCCCGATCGGCCGACTCGGATTCGGCACGGAATGCCCTATTCCTCCGGACCAAGGACCCCTGCAGATCCGGGTCTACCGGTTCGATCCAGACCTCGGACGGGGACGGAGTACCCCGCAAGACCGGCATCGGAGACCTGCTCGTGGACCTGACCGAGACCCTGCTCACCCAGGCGTACGACGACGGAGACGTCACCGAGGTGATCCGACCTGCGGCGATCATCCCGGAACAGAGCGCCCGCCACGTCCTCGTCGAGCTGGCCCTGCACGACGTACGCACCGGCGGACTGTGGTGGTCGGAGCCGACCATGTGGCGCCGCTACGACAAGCCGTGGGACTCCTTCGACGGCGGCCCCGGCAGCGCGGTTCTGCTCGGCACCATGCAGATCGCCTACGGGGTGCCCACCCGCTTCGACATCACACTGTTCCGCGCGACCATCACCAGGGTCGGCCAGGAGAACGGGCTGACCGTCGAGATGCTCTGCGACGAGGCGCTCACGTTCGGCGGGCTCTCGCTCGCGAGCTGCCCGCGGGCGGACCTCAAGCCGCCGCCGCGGCCGTTCCGGATGCGGTAGTCGACCCGCACGGCCGACCGTCCGCGGCCGATAGGGTCGCTGGATGCGCGCCATCCAGATCACCGAGTTCGGTGGTCCCGAGGTCCTTGAGCTGGTCGACCTCCCCGACCCTGAACCGGCCGAGGGGTTCCATCTCGTCGACGTGACCGCCGCCGGCGTCAACTACGCGGACACCCACCAGGTCGAGAACACCTACCTGTCCGAGTCCCAGCTCCCGATGGTGCCCGGCAGCGAGGTGGTCGGCACGACCCAGGAGGGTCGCCGGATCGCCTCCCTGGTCGGCACCGGCGGGTACGCCGAAAAGGCGCTCGCCTTCCCCGATCTGAGCTTCGACCTGCCCGAGGGCGTGAGCGACGCGCAGGCGCTGGCCCTCATGGTGCAAGGGCTGTCCGCGTGGCACCTGCTGCGGACGTCCTCGCACCTGGCGCCCGGCGAGACCGTCGTCGTCCACGCCGCCGCCGGCGGCGTCGGGACGCTCGCGATCCAGCTCGCGAAGGTGTGGGGCGCGGGACGCATCATCGGCGTCGCGTCGTCACCGGACAAGCGCGAGCTCGCCGCATCGCTCGGCGCCGACGCGACCGTCGATGCCGGCGCCGAGGACCTCAAGTCGGCAATGCTCGAGGCAAACGGTGGTGCGCCGGTCGACATCGTGCTCGAAATGGTGGGCGGCCCGACGTTCGACGCGAGCCTCGGCGCGCTCGCACCGTTCGGCCGGCTGGTCACCTTCGGCATGGCCGGCCGAACACCGCCGTCGCCGATCGACGCCGGCTCGTTGCTCCAGCGCAGTCGTGGCGTGATCGGCTTTTGGCTGGTGCACTGCCTGGGCAAGCCGGCCATGGTGAAGGAGCCGATGGCCGAGATGCTCTCGATGGTCGCCGCCGGCACCCTCACCCCGATCGTCGGTGCGACCTACCCGCTCGCCGATGCCCGCAAGGCCCACGAGGACCTTCGGTCGCGGCGCAGCACCGGCAAGCTCGTCCTCGACCCCAGGAGCTGACCGACGCATGGTCCACGAGATCGACCCGGAGTTCACCGCACTTCCCCTGCGGGAGATCGCGGCCGCCGCGCTCGAGCGGGCGCAGGACCTCGGCGTCGAACACGCCGATGTGCGGATCGAGCGCATCCGCACCGCCAACCTCGCGCTGCACGACGCGCGGCTCGAGACCAGCCACGACGACGACGAGCGAGGGCTCGCGGTCCGCGTCGTACACGAGGGCACCTGGGGCTTCGCCGGCGGGCTGGTCGTGGACGCCGCAACGGCGCGGGCGCTCGTCGACCAGGCGGTCGAGGTCGCGACCGTCTCGAAGCCGGTGACCGGGGAGCGGATCGAGCTGGCGGCCGAGCCGAGTCACGGCGACCAGACCTGGGTCTCGGCGTACGACGTCGACCCGTTCACCGTCAGTGAGGCGGACCGGATCGAGCTGCTCGCGGACTGGTCCAACCGGTTGCTGTCCGCCGAGATCGTCCGGCACGTCGACGCGCACATCAAGCAGGTGCGCGAGGCCAAGTTCTTCGCTGACCTGGCTGGCACCACCACGACCCAGCAGCGGGTCCGGTTGCAGTGCCAGCTGACCGCGTTGTGGGTCGACGAGAGCACCGGCCGGTTCGAGACCATGCGGACGATCGCGCCGCCCGTGGGGCGTGGCTGGGAGTTCCTGACCGAGACCTACGACTGGGGCCACGACCTCTCCACGCTCCCCGAGTACCTCGCCGAGAAGGCGAAGTCGCCGACCGTCGAGCCGGGCCGCTACGACCTCGTCGTCGACCCGTCCAACCTCTGGCTCACGATCCACGAGTCGATCGGTCACGCGACCGAGCTCGACCGGGCACTCGGGTACGAGGCGAACTACGCCGGCACGTCGTTCGCCACCCCGGACAAGCTCGGGACGCTCCGCTACGGCAGCGAGCTCATGAACATCACCGGCGACCGTCAGGTCGAGCACGGCCTGTCCACGATCGGGTACGACGACGAAGGCGTCGAAGGGCAGACCTGGGACCTGATCCGCGACGGCATCCTCGTCGGCTACCAGCTCGACCGGCGGACGGCGGCGTTGAGCGGGATCGCGCGATCCAACGGCTGCGCGTTCGCTGACTCGCCGCTGCACGTGCCGATCCAGCGCATGGCGAACGTCTCCCTGAAGGCAGCACCCGACGGGCCGACGACCGAGGAGCTGATCGCGGGCGTCGAGGACGGCTTGTACGTCGTCGGCGACAAGTCATGGTCGATCGACATGCAGCGCTACAACTTCCAGTTCACCGGCCAGCGGTTCTTCCGGATCAGGAACGGCGAGATCGTCGGCCAGGTCCGAGACGCGGCGTACCAGGCAACCACCACCGACTTCTGGGGGTCGATGTCGGCGGTCGGCGGCCCAGGGACCTACGTGCTGGGTGGCGCGTTCAACTGCGGCAAGGGCCAGCCGGGACAGGTGGCGGCGGTGAGCCACGGCTGCCCGGTCGCGCGGTTCGACGGCGTACGAATCCTCAACGCGACCCAGGAGGCCGCACAGTGAGCACGAGCATCAGCCCGCAGGAACTGGTCGAACGCGCGCTCGCGGCTTCGACCGCCGACGGCTGTGTGGTGATCGCGGAGCACGACGCCGCGGCGAACCTGCGCTGGGCCAACAACACGCTGACGACCAACGGCGTCACCCAAACGGTCGGGCTGACCGTGGTCGCCAACGTCGAGACCGCCGACGGCACGCAGTCGGCCTCCGTGAGCCGCAATGTCATCGACGCGGACGGTGCGGCGAAACTCGTCGAGGCGGCCGAGGCCGCGGCCCGCTCGTCGTCGGTCGCCGACGATGCGGCCCCGCTGGTCGCGGGTGGCACGGACGGCGATTGGGACCAGCCCGGCATCGAGGCGCCGGTCGGCGAGCTGGCCGGGCTGGCGGCGTGGTTGGGCGAGATCTTCGGCGCTGCCCGCGATGCCGGCCAGGGCCGGTACGGGTACGCCGAGCACTCGGTCTCGACGACGTACCTGGGATCGTCAACCGGGCTGAGGCGCCGGCACGTGCAGCCGAAGGTGCGGGTCGAGCTGACCGGCCGCTCGTCGGACGGCTCGCGGTCGGCGTGGAGCGGGCAGGGCGCCAGCGAGATCGGGACGATCGATCTCGCCGGCCTGGAGGCCGACGTCGCGAAACGGCTCGCGTGGGGCGAGCGCCGGCAGGCTCTTGATGCCGGGCGCTACGACACCGTCCTTCCCCCGAGCGCCATTGCCGACCTGCTGATCTACGCCTACTGGAGCTCGGGCGCACTCGACGCGCACGAAGGGCAGTCGGTGTACTCGAAACCCGGCGGAGGCACCCGGGTCGGTGAGCGACTCACGGATCGGCCGATCACGCTGCGTTCCGACCCCGCGATGCCCGGACAGGAGGCGGCGCCGTTTGTCGTCTGCCCGGCATCGAGCCGGATGTCATCGACCTTCGACAACGGCGCACCGGTCGAACCCACCGACTGGATCCGCGACGGCGAGCTCAGCGCGCTGATCCAGACCCGGCACTCGGCGGAGGTGACCGGGCTCGCCTTCACACCGTTCGGTGACAATCTCGAGCTGGTCAGCCCGGAGGGGAGCGGCTCGATCGACGACCTCGTCGCGCGCACCGAGCGCGGCCTGCTGCTGACCTGCCTGTGGTACATCCGCGAGGTCGACCCGCAGACCTTGCTGCTCACCGGGCTGACCCGCGACGGCGTGTTCCTGATCGAGGGCGGCGAGGTGACCGGCGCCGTGAACAACTTCCGCTTCAACGAGAGCCCGATCGGGATGCTGAAACGGATCTCCGAGGTCGCACGGACGACGGACACGTTGGCGCGTGAGTTCGGCGACTACTTCACCCGGACCCGCATGCCGGCCCTGAAGATCGCCGACTTCAACATGAGCTCGGTCAGCCAGGCCTCGTAAGGCGCCTAACCGAGCAGATCCGAGGCGGAGTCGAGGCCGGTAATGGTGCAGAGGCGGACGACGTCAGGATCGCTGCAGGCGATGACGAGGTTTCCGCCGTTCCTGCGGAGCTCCCGAGACGTGCGCAGCAGTACCCTGAAGGCCGCGCCGTCGACGAAGTCCACGTCGTCCAGATCCACCGTGATCGGACCGGTGCTGTCGTCCTCGAGCATCGCCATCAGGACGAGACGGAGCGCACGGATTGACGCCGTATCAAGTCGCCCGGAGACCGTGACCCGCGTGTCGCGGACGTCCACGCTAAGCACAGCTGGCCGGCTTGCGGGGGTCACGGGTCAACCGGATCCGCGGGAGATGAAGGTCCAACACGGCGCACCCACTTCGTGCCCTTGGCGGGAGTGGAGTGCTCGCTGCTGAACACGGAACGCTCGATGCTGAACGTTCAACAGATAGTGCGCACACTACAGCCGACGAACGAGGCGCGTCCGGGCTTTGCCGGAACCGTCCGTGGTTACTCGATGCGGAAGCCGACCTTCATCTGGACCTGGAAGTGGGCGACGGCACCGTCGGTGAGCTGGCCGCGGATCGACGTGACCTCGAACCAGTCGAGGTTGCGTACCGTCCGGGACGCTTTCGCGATCCCGTTGCGGATCGCGCGATCCACGCCGTCCGGGCTGGTGCCAACAACCTCACTGATGCCGTAGGTCTGATCCGCCATGCCGGCTCCCTCTCCTGACGCTCGTGGTCGTGCTTCGGACACTAACGCCCGGAGCGGTGAGGATCGGACCGGCCTCGTGAAGCCACGGTCTGGACGGCCCGTGACCGACCTGTCAGGCTGCGTTCAGCGCTGAGCGGATCGAGGATCGGAACCGGGGACCCGCCGCCCGACGCTCCCGGACGCGGTGCCGGGCGGCTGCCCCCGTGGTCGCTCGGCACCGCCCCGTGTAGCGTCGCCGCCGGCAGAGCGGAGCAGGACATGGCATCGACGCGCCCAGTCGCGCTGGTCACCGGAGCATCGAGCGGCATCGGCCGGGAGCTCGCCCGGGTGCTCGCCCGCGAGGGCCACGATCTGGTTCTCGTCGCCCGCCGGGAACCCGAGCTTCGTGCGCTCGCCGACGAGCTGTCGAAGCGCTACGGCGCGGACTCGACCGTCATCACGGCCGACCTGTCGGATCCCGGCGGCGCTCAGCGCGTGTACGACGAAGTACACAAGGCAGGCCTGGCCATCGACGTACTCGTCAACAACGCCGGGTTCGGCGGTCAGGGCCGGTTCACCGAGACCGATGCCGCCGAAGAGCAGCGGATGCTCGCGGTCAACGTCGTCGCACTCACCGACCTCACCAAGCTCTTCGTGCCGGAGATGACCAAGCGAGGACACGGTCGCCTGCTCAACGTCGCGTCGACGGCAGCCTTCCAGCCCGGCCCGTTCATGGCGATCTACTACGCCAGCAAGGCGTACGTGCTGTCCTTCACCGAAGCGCTCGCGGAGGAGCTGGCCGGCACCGGTGTGACCGCAACGGCGCTCTGCCCCGGCGTCGTGCCCTCCGGCTTCCAGGACACGGCACATCTCAGCAAGGACTCGCCGATGCTTCGATCGCCCGGAACCAAGTCCGCCGACTACGTCGCCGAGGCTGCGATCGACGGGATGATGCGCGGCAAGCGGATCGTCATCCCGGGCGCGCTGAACAAGATCGGCGTGCAGGCACTGCGGGTCTCCCCACGGCGGGCGGTCGTCGCGACGGTCCGGCGGCTGCACCCACCGCACTGAGCCGCTCAGCGGCGCGACCGGACCACCTCGCCCACGACGACGATCGCGGGCGGCACGACCTGGCCGCGTTCGGCGGTCGCGCCGAGCTCCGCCAGCGTGCTGAGCAGGACGCGCTGGCTCGCCAACGAAGCGTTCTCGACGATCGCCACCGGAGTCGACGGCTTGCGACCGCCGGCGACCAGCGCTTCGGCGATCGCCGCGAGGTTCGCCACCGCCATCATGAGCACGATCGTTCCGTCGCCGCGTGCGAGCTGGTCCCAGTCGACGGTCGAGCCCGGGTCACCCGGTGGCAGATGGCCGCTCACCACCGTGAAGTGCTGGGTGATGCCACGTTCGGTGAGCGGCACCCCGGCCAGGGTCGGACCTGCGACCGCACTGGTCAGACCCGGCACGACGTCGACGTCGACGCCGGCCGCGAGACACGCCTCGACTTCTTCGCCACCCCGCCCGAGCACGAAGGGGTCGCCGCCCTTGAGCCGGACGACGATCTCGCCGGCCTTCGCTCGGGTGACGATCAGCTCGTTGATCTGTTCCTGTGTCGCCGCGGCGTGGCCGGGCGCCTTGCCGACGTCCACCACCTCGACGCCGGCCGGCAGCAGGTCGAGCAGCCGGGTCGGAGCCAGCCGATCCGTGACCACGACATCGGCGTCCAGCAGCGCGCGGAAGCCGCGCAGTGTCAGCAGGTCGGGCTCACCCGGTCCGCCGCCGACCAGCACGACCCGGCCGCCGGTCAGCCGGCGTGACGGCGGCCGGCTGCGCCGGGCGCCGAGCGAGCCGGTCCGTAGCTGCGCCTCGACCTCGTTGCGCACGGCGACGGCCCGGGCGGGATCGGCGTTGGCGCTCACCGCGACGGTCAGGTCACCGACCGAGGTCGATGCCGGTCGCCACGCCGGCGAGGCGGCTGCGTCGTCCGCGCGGACGCACCAGACGCCGCGTTCCTCGGCCGCCGCGGCGACCGTGGCATTGACGTCGTGGTCATCGGTGCACGCCAGCACCAGCCGGCAGCTGTCGAGATCGGCGGGCGCGAACCTCCGCCGTACGATTCCGACGCCGAGCGCCTCGAGCGCAGGGTCGATCTCCGGCGCGACGACGGTGACGTCGGCACCCGCATCGAGCAGGTCGCGCACCCGCCGGCTCGCCACGCGCCCGCCGCCGACGACGACGACGCGCCGCCGGGCGAGGTCGAGGAAGATCGGATACCGCACCGGACCAGTGTGGAACACTCGCGACCGGTGCCGATCCGGTTCGGTCGGGGCGGACAACCGCCGGCGCTCTTCGCGCGTCCATGCGGAGGAACATCCACGCTGGTCACCGCACCATCAGAAAGGCACCTCATGTCCGTCTCTCGGCTTGCCGCCGGCGTCGTGCTCTGCACCACGGTCGGCATGTCCATCGCTCCAGCGGCCGCCGCCACGACCGGCGCTCGGCCGGCGGGAGCGGTTCACACCCAGGTGTACTCGTCCTGCCAGAAGCCGACCTACCGGCCGCACTCCTACATCCTGACCTGCGCCGACGCCTACACGCAGATCCACAATGCTCGGTATTCGGCCTGGGGCAGGCAGCGTGCCACAGGACACGGCCGGTACGTCTACAACACCTGCGAGCCGAGCTGCGCAGCGGGCACGATGAAGCACCATCCGGTGACCTTCACGCTCTACCGGGCCCGCGCGATCAAGGGCGTCCGGCTGTTCACGCGAATGGCCGTAAGCTACGCCGGCCTCACGGAGACCTTCACCCTGCCGACCTCGCAGGACTGAACGACCGTTCGACAACACACCGGTCGACCGGTGAAGATGCCATCGGTCGACCGGTGACGGCGGGTTGCCGGCGAGGCAGGGATTGCGAGGACTCGTGACCGAGAGCCCGAAGCCGGCCGGGTTGCCCGACCGCGCCCAGGTCGTCGTCATCGGCGGGGGCGTGATCGGCTGCAGCGTCGCCTACCACCTGGCGCACCTCGGCTGGACGGACGTCGTTCTGATCGAGCGGGACGCCTTGACCGCGGGTACGACGTGGCACGCCGCCGGTCTGATCACCTGCGCGGGCATGACCGACGAGACGGCGCTGTTCATGTCGCGCTACTCCCGCGATCTTTATGCACGGCTGGAGCAGGAGACCGGTCACTCGACCGGGTTCCGCCCGGTCGGGCACGTGAGCATTGCCACCAACCCGCGCCGGCTCGAGGCGCTGCGGCGCGAGTCCGAGTTCGTCCGCGGGTTCGGCGTACCCGACGAGGAGATCTCCCCCACCGAGCTGGCACAGATGTGGCCGCTGCTCGACGTCTCGGACGTGCTCGCCGGCTTCCTCGTGCCGGACGAAGGGCGCGCGGACCCGGTCGGCGTCGCGACGTCGCTGTCCAAGGGCGCGTCGGCGCTCGGTGTACGCATCGTCACCGGCGTCAGCGTCGAGCGGGTCGAGACCAAGGGGACCCGGGTGACGGGCGTACTCACCAGCCAGGGCCGGATCGAGACGGAGACGGTCGTCAACGCGGCGGGGATGTGGGCCCGCCAGCTCGGCGCGCGCAACGGCGTGACGATTCCGCTGCAAGCCGCGGAGCACTACTACCTGATCACCGACGCAGTGCCCGGCATGGACAGGGACCTCGCGGTCATCGAGGACCCCGACCGGTACGGCTACTACCGGCCCGAGGGCGACGGGATGCTGGTCGGGCTGTTCGAGCCGATCGCCGCCCCCTGGTCGCTCGACGGTGTTCCCGGCGACGCGTCCTTCACGACACTGCCGCCGGACTGGGACCGGGTCGGCCCGTTCCTCGGCCCCGCGCTCGACCGCATCCCGTCGCTCGCCGATATCGGCGTGCGCACCTTCTTCTGCGGCCCCGAGTCGTTCACACCCGACGTCCACCCGATGCTCGGGCCGGCGCCGGAGCTCGACGGCTACTTCGTCGCAGCCGGTCTGAACTCACTCGGCATCCTGCTCGGCGGCGGGGTCGGCAACGTGGTCGCGCAGTGGATCGTCGACGGAGTGCCGCCGGTCGACATCACCGGGTATGCCGTGGACCGCGCGAACCTGCACGAGACCTCGCGTCGGTTCCGCGCCGAGCGGACGGTCGAGCAGCTCGGCGTACTGTTCGGCGACGCCGTCTACCCGACCTGGAAACCGTCGAGCGCCCGCGACGTCCGCCGCTCCGTCCTGCACGAGCGGCTGCTCGACCGGGGCGGGCACTTCAACCAGTCAATGGGCTGGGAGTTCGCCGAGTGGTACGACGTCGACGGCCGGCACCCCGAGACCCGCCACGACTACTCCCGGCAGGATTCGTTCGGCATCGTCGCCGACGAGCATCGCGCGGTGCGGGAGGCCGTCGGCATGCTCGACATGACCTTGATGGCCAAGCTGATGGTGCAG
>DATJSI010000084.1 GCA_035504215.1 Mycobacteriales bacterium | reverse complement strand
GACCCGGCCGAGCTCGTCAGGACCCTCGTCGCGCCGATTTACCTGCGGCTCCTTGTCACCGCCGAGCCAATCGACCAGACCACCGCCGACAACGCCGCAAAGGCCGCCCTCGCCGCCGCACGCGCTGGCGCGATCCGGGGTTAACACCGGGATGCTCGCCCAAAGATCAGGCAGGTGCTGCAAGGCCAGCGGCCCGACCACGCATATCAACACGCCGAGGCCATAACCGTCTCTCCTCAGTCAATCTTCGGGATTCGGCTTGACGATCACGCTCCGTCAGCAAAATGGGCGGCGGCCAAGCCGACCCAGGCGCGTGACACCCTCAGCGCGATCACCCTCTTCTACATGGCATTGGGTTCGGCCCAGTCGAACTTGCCTTTGGCGTCGTTCGTGTAACCGTCGAGCGACGCGATCACCGCGTAGACCAGCATGTTCGTCCCCCCGATTTGATGACCGCCGTCCGTGCGCCACATAGGGGACGATCGTCGTCCCGCGCAGTCATCGGTACGGCGCAGCGACGGTGACCCAAGCCCGGAACTTGAAGGAGCGCTCCAGGTCGCATGGGATCGGACCTTCGAGGCGCACCCGGTGTTGTTCATCTTGATCGGGTCGGACATCTCGATGATGGAGTCGATCGGCACATACGAACGGCCGTTGTTCGGACGAGTCAAGGAGATGGTGGTCAACCCATTCGAGCTCGGCGACACCGCGGAGATGATCAAAGCTGACGACCCGGCGATCGCCATCGATGCCTATCTAGTGACCGGTGGTTACCCTCGCATCTGCGCCGAATGGCGCGATACCCCTGACGTGGCGGCATTCCTCGACCGGCAGCTCGGCGACGAGAACTCCGACCTCATCGACGTGGGGCGCAACGTACTCGCCGCGGAGTTCCCCCCGCAACTCCAGGCAACGCGCGTGCTGAGCACGATCGGATCGGGAGAACGGAATTTCACCGGGATCGGCGCACGGTCGGGCATCGGCCACACGCCGCTGAACCGCTCACTTCAGACGCTCACCTCGGCCAAACGTGTGGTCAGTGTGGATCGCCCGGTATCGCTTCGTTCCGGTAACGACCCGCGCTACCGGGTGGCCGACCCGTACCTGCGCTTCTGGCTGCGGTTGATTGAGCCGTCCCTCCCCGACGTCGCGCGGGGTCGCCCCGATCTGGCACTCGCCCGGGTGCGTGAGTCATGGCACGAGTTCCGCGGCCGCGCCGTGGAACCGGTCATCCGTGCCTCCCTCGAACGAATCGCGGCCGACGATCCGGTGCTCGACGGAACCGGCGTCGTCGGCGGGTACTGGACCCGCACCAACAATGTCGAGGTTGATCTTGTCGGCGTTGACCGGTGGCCTGACTCGCGCCGGGTGACGATGACGGGATCCGTCAAGTGGCGGGAGAGAGCCCCGTTCGACCGGCGAGACCTCGCTGCGCTTGTCGGGCACCGCGCTCGCGTGCCGGGCGGCGCCGACGCGAAGCTCATCGCAGTGAGCCGATCCGGGAGCACGATCACGGGCATCGACCGCGTTTACGGACCAGCGGACCTGGTCGCCGCATGGCACTCCCCCACTGCCTGAGGCGGGTGCCCGCCCGGCGGTTCCGGGAGGTCCGGGTGCCGGGCGGGCGCTGGGTGATCGGGGTTAGCGGGTGGCGGGGTGCCAGGGAAGGCGGTAGGCGCGGTAGGTGTTCACACCTGCCGGGAACTCGGCGTTGAAGATGAGCTTGCCTGACGCGCTGAACTCGGAGAAGTACGGCAGCGAGCCCCAGCCGACGAAGAGGTCACCGCCGCGCAGCAGTTCCGCGTTGCCCTGCGAAGGAGCGCTCAGGCCCTCGGGCTGGTTGTCGGCCGCCAGCAGGGTGGCGGTGTGCGTCCTGGTGTTGAGCTTGACGGTGATCGCGCGGCTGTACGGGAGGTCGACGAGGTCGTTGGTCCCGGTGTTGGCGGTGCCGGCGGCCTCGTTGTCGAAGAACGTGTAGATGCCGTCGCCGTGCGCCTCAGGGTCGTGCTGCCAGGCGAAGATCTCCCCCGCGCTGTCGAGTTTCTGTCCCTTGGCGGCCGTCACCTTGAACGAGCTGTCCTTGCCGCCGAGCCGCCAGACGATCTTGCCGGTCTTCGGCGAGACCTCGTAGGTGGTCCAGGTGTCGCGCGCGTCGATGAGCAGGTCACCGTTGGTGTCGACCTTGACCGCGTTGAGGTGGAACCAGTCCCACGGGGTGGACGCGGACGCCGGGAGCGGCTGCTCGCTCTGCCCGTAGGGCACGTGGTCGGCGCTGTTCCACTGGAAGAGCACCTTGCCGGTCTTGATGTCGATCTCTTGCACGACGCCGTTGATGACGG
>DATJSI010000083.1 GCA_035504215.1 Mycobacteriales bacterium | reverse complement strand
GGAACGACAGCGAACCGATGTCCACCGCCGGCCCGCTGCCTCCGCCGGTCTTGCCCTCACTGGGCGGAAGCAGGACCAGCACGCGAGGCGCCTACTGGCGGAACCGGCCGCTTGGCCGGTCGGCGGTCGCCACCCGACTGTTCCCGCTGGCCGCCTTGGGGACGGGAAGCGGCAACGGCTTGCAGAGCAGGTCCGGGCCGTCCCAGTCCTTGCGCGACGGTCGGGCCCCCGATTTCAGGTACGCCGCGATCCGGTCGTCGACGCAGGCGTCACCGTCGAGGGTCCCGGCATGGACGGTGCCACCCGGCTCCGCAATCAGGCTCGAATGCGGGTAGAGCCGGCGTACCTCGAGGCTGCCGGCGAACGGCGTGGCGGCGTCCAGCGTCTCGTCGATCAGCAGCGCGCTCTTCGTCGCCGAGCCGTCGATCGTGACCGGCTTGTGGGCCTTGGCGCCCCAGTAGATGCATGGCGAGTTGAACCACGCATTGCCCCACGTGAGGAACGGGTACTTCCTCGCGTAGGCGTCGTTGTCCTTGCGCCAACGGCTCCACGAGGTCGGCCAGTGCGCATCGGTGCACTCGACCGCGCTGTAGACCTCGAAACCGTTGTCGCCGTTCGGGGCGTCGGCATCCCGGTACTGGCTGAGCATCGGCGCGGTCTTGCCGTGCAGCGCGTACGCGCGCCAGGCCTGCGCAAGCGACTCCCAGCCGAAGGTGTCGTAGCCGGAGTCCAGGAACGCATCCGACCACTCGTCCGGCCCGAGCTTCCCGTCCGGGTGCTTCGACAACGTCGCGACCGTTGCGTAGAAGCGCTTTGCGACCGCACGCTCGGTGCTGCCGAGGTGATAGGTCGCGTCGTACTTCGCCACCCAACGGAAGTAGATGATGCTGTTCCGGTTGAACGCGCGGTCCTGGTCGAGGTTGGCCTGGTACCAGACCTTGCGCGGGTCGACGTTGCTGTCCAACACCATGTACTTGAGATGGGTCGGGAACAGGGTCGAGTAGACCTGCCCGAGGTAGGTGCCGTAGGAGAAGCCGTAGTAGGAGATCTTTGCGACCCCGAGTGCTTCACGGATCGCGTTCATGTCCATCGCCGAGTCGACGGTGGTCATGTTCTGCAGCAGCTGCGGGTACTTGCGCTCGCACCGGTCGGCATACGCCTTCGACCGGGCCAGCCAGTAGTGCAGCAAGCTCTTGGTGCTCGGCGTGTATGCGCGACGTGGCGCGTCGAAGTAGCCGTCCTGGCAGTGCAGGGCGGGCCGGCTCAGGCCGACGCCGCGCGGATCCCAGCTCACCCAGTCGTAGTCGCGGCCCACGCCATGCGGAACGGCCGGCTCCAACTCGGCGCCGAGGTCGATCCCGGAGCCGCCGGGCCCGCCCGGGTTGGACAGCATGACGCCGCGGTAGTTGGCAGTGGACGAGGTGTGCCGCAGCAACGAGAGCTCGAGGGTGATCGTCCGCCCGCTCGGGTCGTTGTAATCCATCGGTACGGCGAGTGCTGCGCACTTCACCGTTGTCTTCGCCGGTTGGTAGACCGATGCCGGGCACTTGCCCCAGTGCACCGTGGGCGTGACGTGGGCAGCGCTCGGCACCACTCCCACGGCCGAGCTCGGCACGGACACCGCGAAGCCGGCTGCCGCGACGACCATTGCCGTGGCCGCGCCAAGGCGTCGGGTTGCTCGGTTCCTCACAGTCGGTCCACCACCCAATCGATACATGCGGTCAGCGCTTCGACATCGGCCGGTTCGATCGCGGGGAACATGCCGACTCGCAGGCCGTTGTAACCAGCGGCGCGGTAGGCCTCCACGTCGACGATGCCGTTGAGACGCAGTGCCTTGGTGACCGAACCCGCATCGATCTCGTCGTGCAGCCGGATGGTGCCGACCACCAGCGACCGTTTCGCCGGATCCGCCACGAACGGCTCGGCGTACGACGACTTCTCCGCCCACGAGTACAGCCGGCTGCTCGAGTCCGAGGTCCGCTCGACCGCCCAGCGCAGGCCACCGCTTCCGTTGATCCAGTCGAGCTGCTCGGCCATGAGGAACAACGTCACGAGCGCGGGCGTGTTGTAGGTCTGCTCGAGCCGGGACTGCTCGATCGCGATCGACAGATCGAGGGTCGCCGGAACCCAGCGCGACGGAACCAGCCGCCCGACCCGTTCGATCGCGGCCGGCGACAGCACCGCGATCCACAGCCCGCCTTCGGATGCGAACGCCTTCTGCGGCGCGAAGTAGTAGGCGTCGGCGTGCGTCAGGTCCACCGGCAGTCCGCCCGCCCCGCTGGTCGCGTCGACGAGCGTCAGCGCATCGCGTCCGGCTCCGCTGGGTCGCACCACGCGGGTCATGACGCCGGTGGAGGTCTCGTTGTGCGGCCAGCAGTACGCGTCGACGCCGTCCTCGGCCACCAAGGCGGGCGCATCACCCGGCTCGGCACTGCGTACCGTCGGCGACTCAAGGAACGTGGCCTTGGTGACCGCCGCGGCGAACTTCGAGGAGAACTCGCCGAACGCCAGATGCTGCGAGCGCGACTCGATCAGGCAGAACGTCGCGATGTCCCAGAACTGGGTCGCACCGCCGTTGCCCAGCACCACCTCGTAGCCGTCGGGAAGCGCGAACAGCTGGGCGACGCCGTCACGCACGCGTTTGACCACCGAACGCACGCCGTCGCGCCGATGCGACGTGCCGAGGTACGACGTACCGGTGGCTGCCAGTGCGGCCAGCTGCGCGGGCCGGATCTTGGTCGGGCCCGAGCCGAACCGCCCGTCGCTCGGTCGCAGGTGGGACGGGATCGCGAGCGAGGTCGACGTCACGGCGGCCAGCCTAGGAGACCGGCAGCGAGGGAAAGGGCTCAGCCGGCGGCGGGTGGCGCGATCGTGATCTGGTCGGCGCCCTCGACCGACTCGACCGGCCGTGGGCCCGGCCCGACGTAGCGCGCCGACGGCCGGATCAGGCGCCCGGTGCGCTTCTGCTCGAGGATGTGCGCGCTCCACCCTGCCACCCGGGCACAGGTGAACATCGACGTGAACATGTGCGCCGGCACCTCGGCGAAGTCGAGGACCACGGCCGACCAGAACTCGACGTTCGTCGCGAGCACCCGGTCGGGGTAGCGCTCCTTGAGCTCGGCGAGCGCTGCTTCCTCGAGCGCCTCCGCGACCTCGACCCGGGGAGCGCCGAGCTCCTTCGCGGTCCGGCGGAGCACCCGGGCGCGCGGGTCCTCGGCCCGGTAGACCCGGTGCCCGAAGCCCATCAGCCGTTGCTTGGAGTCCATCAGCCGCTTGACGTAGCGGCGGGCGTCGCCTTCTTCCGCGACCTCGTCGAGCATCTTGAGGACCCGCGACGGCGCACCGCCGTGCAGCGGGCCGGAGAGCGCTCCTACCGCGCCGGAAAGGCAGGCCGCCGCGTCGGCGCCGGTCGAGGCGATGACCCGCGCCGTGAACGTCGAAGCGTTCATGCCGTGCTCGGCCGCCGAGACAAAGTAGGCATCGACGGCGCGGGTGTGCGCCGGGTCGGGCTCGCCCCGCCAGCGGACCATGAACCGCTCGACGATCGTCGAGCACTCGTCGATCCGCTTCTGCGGGACCATCGGCTGCCCGAGCCCGCGCGCGGCCTGCGCGACGAACGACATCGCGGTCACCGAGCAACGGGCCAGGTCGTCGCGCGCCTGCTCGTCGTCGATGTCCATGAGCTGCTGCAGCCCCCACGCAGGCGCGAGCGTGGCAAGCGCGCTCTGTACGTCGACCCGGATGTCGCCGGAATGGATCGGCACGGGGAACGGCTCGGCGGGCGGCAGTCCGGGCGCGAACTTCCCGTCGACGAGCAGCCCCCACACGTTCCCGTAGCTCACCCGGCCGACGAGGTCCTCGATGTCGACGCCGCGGTAGCGCAGCGCAGAGCCCTCGCGGTCAGGTTCGGCGATCTCGCTCTCGAAGGCGACGACGCCCTCGAGTCCTGGGCTGAAAGTCGGCTCATCGGCCATTGCGGGCTCCCTGTGCTGCGTCGCCTTGTGGGCGAGATGATCGTGCTCCGCCTATGCCGGTCGGCCGGTCAGCGGGCTGCCGCTACCTCCATTGTGCTACTCGCCGGTAGCCACACGCTCGGCAGGATGCTCGCGGCGTTCGTGAGAGCGTCAAGCGGTGACCGAACCGACCGCCATCGACCGGCTGCGGGAACGGCTCCAGACCCAGGGGCTGCGCCGTCGCGACCTCCCGGCTCGGCCGATCGAGCTCTGGCAGAGCTGGTACGACGAGGCGCATCGGTCCGGTCTGTACGAGAGCAACGCGATGATCGTGTCCACGGTCGACGCGGACGGGACGCCGAGCAGCCGCAACGTGCTGTGCAAGGGCGCCGACGACAACGGTTTCGTCTTCTTCACCAACTACCTGTCGCGCAAGGCGCAGGCGATGGCGGCTGAACCACGCGTCTCCTTGTTGTTCTCGTGGCACCAGATCGCGCGGCAGGTAATCGTGAGCGGGGTCGCCGCTCCGATCCCGCGAGCGGACTCCGAGGCCTACTTCGCGAGCCGGTCGCGAGGGGCGCAGCTGTCGGCCGCGGCGAGCGAGCAATCCCAGGTCCTGGACAGCCGCGACGAGCTCGAGAAGCGAGTGGCCGAGCTCAGTGAGCGCTACGCGGGCGTCGACATCCCGTGCCCGCCGCACTGGGGCGGCTACCGGGTGCGCCCTGCGGCGGTGGAGTTCTGGCAGGGCCGGCAGAACCGGTTGCACGACCGGTTGCGCTACCGGTCGACCGGCGACGGCTGGGTGATCGAGAGGCTGAACCCGTGACGGAGTCCTCCGGTGAAGCCGGCGAGGACGCTGATCCCACCGGGTCCGATCCGGCTGCCGCGCCGCGGCCACCGCTCTGGCAGCGGGTCGCGGCCGATCTCACGCCGCTTCGCGAGAGCGCGGACTATCGGCGCTGGTGGGGCGGGTACGTCGTCTCCAACATCGGCAGCCAGGTCACCATCGTTTCGGCGCAGCTGCAGATCTTCCGGTTGACGCACTCCTCGCTCTACGTCGGCCTCACCGGTCTGGTCACCGTCGTACCGCTGATCATCTGCGGCCTGGTCGGCGGCTCGATCGCCGACGCGATGGACCGCCGCAAGCTGGCCCTGCGCACGAGCTCGCTGCTCACCATCCTGTCCGGGCTGATGCTCAGTCAGGCGGCGCTGCACCTCGGCCGGCTGTCCGTCATCTACGTCCTTGTCGGCGCGCAGGCCGGAGTGGCCTCGATCGACTCGTCGGCGCGCGGCGCAATGCTGCCCCGCTTGGTACGGCGCGAGCTCATCCCCGCCGCGAACGCGCTCGGCCAGATCAGCCAGAACACCGCGCTGACGACCGGACCGCTGCTCGCCGGTCTGATCGTCGGCACCCTCGGCTTCCCGTACGCCTACGGCTTCGACACGATCTCCTACGCGACGATCCTCTACGCGATGTACCGGATGCCGCCGCTCCTGCCCGAAGGAGGTGCGGCTCGTCCCGGCCTCCGGTCGGTCGGTGAAGGGCTGCGGTTCCTCGGGCCGCGCAAGAACCTCTTGATGACCTTCCTCGTCGACATCAACGCGATGGTCTTCGGCATGCCACGCGCGCTGTTCCCCGCGCTCGCCGCCAACACCTTCGGCGGGGGAGCCGGCACCGCAGGTCTGCTCTATGCCGCCCCTTCGATCGGAGCCCTGGTCGGTGCCGGAACCTCCGGCTGGGCCGGCCGGATACGACGGCAGGGACGCGCGGTGCTGGTCGCCGTCGGCTTCTGGGGTGCGTCGATCGCCGTCTTCGGCCTGGTGCACGTGCTCTGGATCGGTCTGATCCTGCTGGCGATTGCCGGCGCCGCCGACATGGTCAGCGCGATCTTCCGCAACACGATCCTGCAGGTCGCGACGCCGGACTCTTTGCGTGGCCGGCTTCAGGGCGTGTTCTTCGTCGTCGTTGCCGGCGGCCCGCGCTTCGGCGACATCGAGGCCGGTACGGTGGCCAGCCTGGCGGGTACGGAGTTCGCCGTGGTCTCCGGCGGGATCGCCTGCCTGGTCGGCCTCGCCGCGCTCACCGCGAGGTTCCGGTCCTTTGCGGCGTACGACGCGCGTGATCCGGTCCCATGATGGAGCCGAGATGACGAGCGCGGCCGACTTCGTTCCTCCGGGTGCGAGCCTGGACCGGTTGCGCGCCGCTGCCCGCGAGTGCACCGGTTGCGCGCTGTACCGCGACGCGACGCAGACCGTGTTCAGCAAGGGGCCGGCGTCCGCGCGCATGGTTTTCGTGGGCGAGCAGCCCGGCGACATCGAGGACCGTCGGGGTGAGCCCTTCGTCGGACCGGCCGGGAAGCTGCTCGACCGAGCCGTCGAGGAGGCCGGCCTGGATCCTGCGGACGTCTACACCACGAACGCGGTGAAGCACTTCAAGTTCACCCGGGGTAGCGGCCCGCGCCGCATCCACGCCACTCCGGATCGGGCGGAGATCCTGGCCTGCCGGCCGTGGCTGGTCGCCGAGTTCGCGGTCCTGTCGCCGCAGGTCGTCGTTGCGCTCGGCGCCACCGCTGCGAAGGCGCTGTTCGGGCCCGGGTTCCGAGTCACGCGATCACGCGGTGTGCTGATGCCCTGGCCGGCGAGCGCCGAGCACCCGGAGGAGTTCGGCCAGGACGGCCGCGACGAGGAAGACGGCGCGGCGAGCCCGTTCGCGATTGCGACCCTTCACCCTTCGGCGGTCCTGCGGGCCGATGACCGCGAGCTCGCCTTCAAGGGACTGGTCGAGGACCTGCGGCTGGCCGCGTCGGCGCTGGGTTGACGCACGCCGGGTTGAACTGGCGCGCGGCAGACGGGGCTCAGCTCGCGGTGCCCGAGGCGAGCGTGTTGGACGGCATCACCGGCGGCGGCCCGGAGTGCTCGAGGCTGACCGCGAAGGCCGCGGTGTCCGAGTACGGCGACTTCAGTGAGGTTCGCGCCGAGTTGCCCTGCGCCCCGCTGAACTCAGCGATCGCGGTCGCGGTGCCGTTGCGCGGCAGCTGCCACAAGACGTAGACCTTGCCGGCCGGTGCCGGCGGCATCGCCGTCGGCTCGATCGTCACGCGCTCGTTTCGGACGACGACGGACGCGACCGCCTTCTTGCCGGCGTCGAGGGTGATCGTGTGACAGCCCGCTGAGGCGCTGCACCCGGATCCGCCCGATGCCACCTGCCAGGCGGTGAGCCCGCCGGCGACGAGGACGACTGCGGCGGCCACCGCGAGGACCCGGCGCGAGACGGCGTAGCGACGCCGGCCGGCCAGGTCGCCGACCGGCGTCGAGGCCTGGGTACCGACGACGGTGCTGCGAATCGTGGTCCATGAAGGCGCCGCGTCGACGTCCGGGAAGTGGGAGATCGAGCCGAGTTGGGCGGCGACGTACTCGTGATCCGAGAGGTCGGCTGCGCAGGTCGGACAGGTTTCGAGGTGCGCCTCGAACTCGGCCTCGTCGGCCGGATCCAGCGCGTGCAGCGCGTAACCCGCGGCCAGCTCCTCCCAGCGGCGGTGGTCAGTCATTGGACACCGTCCCGTCGCCCTCCGAGCCGCTCAGCAGCGCCCGCAGCTTGCGC
>DATJSI010000082.1 GCA_035504215.1 Mycobacteriales bacterium | reverse complement strand
GGTCGTTGCTTGGTCCTTTCCCATTCGCGACGACGATCAACCGCAGCGAGCGACGTACTGGGCGGTCGGCGGGGTAGGGCGAGCGCTATCCGGAAGGTGCCGAGTCGGCTCTGTGGGGGATTCGGCGCACAAGGTGGGACCGACGTGATGGGATCGGGCGCGGACGTGGCGAGGTCGTGGAGGGGATGAGTGGTTCTCGGGTTGCCGGCGGGCGTACGCGCCTGCCTGTTCGATCTTGACGGCGTCCTCACCGACACGGCAGCAGTGCACGCCGCGGCGTGGAAACAAACCTTCGACGAATTCCTGAAGGCGCGTGCGGCAGCGGACGACACACCATTCGTGCCCTTCGACGTTCATCGCGACTACCTCGACTACGTCGACGGCAAGCCGCGCGATGCCGGCGTTCGCGACTTCTTGGCGAGTCGCGGCATCGTGCTGCCCGAGGGATCGCCGGACGACCCGCCCGACGCGCAAACCGTCCGCGGGATCGGTAACCGGAAGAACGCGGAGCTGGTCCGCCGGATCCACACCGACGGGGTCGAGGTGTTCGAGGGGTCTCGGCGCTATCTCGAGGCTGCGCGCGACGCCGGGCTTCGGCGGGCCGTCGTGTCGTCGAGCGCGAACACGGCCGACGTGCTCGCAGTCACCGGCCTCGACAGCTACATCGAGCTGCGCGTCGACGGGGTGACCATCCGCGAGGAACATCTGTCCGGAAAGCCCGCTCCGGACACATTTCTCTTGGCGGCGCACCGGCTCGGGGTCCCACCGGAAGCGGCCGCGGTGTTCGAGGATGCCCTTGCGGGCGTGCAGGCCGGCCGGGCCGGTGGCTTCGGCGCGGTGGTCGGGGTGGATCGGGTCGGTCAGGCTGCCGCCCTGAGGGAGAACGGGGCGAGTGTGGTGGTCGCCGACCTGGCTGAGCTGCTCGACGGAGTAAGCGCGTGATCGAGCAGTCGGCGTACCCGGTCGAGCCCTGGATGGTTCGCGAGACCTCGCTCAGCCTCGACCTGCTCGCGCAGTCGGAGTCGGTGTTCGCGCTGTCCAACGGGCACATCGGGATGCGCGGCAACCTCGACGAGGGCGAGCCGCACGGCATCCCGGGGACGTACCTCAACTCCTTCTACGAGCAGCGGCCGCTGCCCTATGCCGAAGCAGGGTACGGATACCCCGACTCCGGCCAGACCATCGTCAACGTGACCAACGGCAAGCTGATCCGAGTCCTCGTCGACGACGAGCCGCTCGACGTCCGCTACGGCGAGCTGCACCACCACGAACGGCTCCTCGACCTGCGGGCCGGGACCCTGACGCGGTCGTTGGAGTGGGCATCACCCGCGGATCAACGAATCCGTGTGAAGTCGACGCGGCTCGTGTCGTTCGTCCAGCGGGCGGTGGCTGCGATCGAGTACGTCGTCGAGCCGATCGATGCTCCGGCGCGATTCGTCATCCAGTCCGAGATCGTCGCCAACGACGAGCTCACGCGGCTGTCCGGCGACCCCCGGGTGTCCGCGATCCTCGAGAACCCGCTGGTCGCAGTCGAGCACGCCAAGCAGGACTACGGCGGCATCCTGCTGCACCACACCAGGGCGAGCAACCTGTCGATGGCGGCCGGGACGGATCACATCATCGAGGGCCCCGGTCGGCTCGACATCGACACGGACGCGCGCGACGACTGGGTCCGGACGACGGTCGTCGCCAACGTCCGGCCGGGCGACAAGCTGCGCCTGGTCAAGCTGCTCGCCTACGGCTGGTCGAGCCTGCGGTCCCGGCAGTCGCTACGCGACCAGGTGGCCGCCGCGCTGCGCAGCGCGCGCTACTCCGGGTTCGACGGCCTGCTCGAGGAGCAACGGGCGTATCTCGACGAGTTCTGGGAGTCGGCGGACGTCGAGGTCGACGGTGACCCCGAGATCCAGCAGGCGGTGCGGTTCGGCCTGTTCCACGTGCTGCAGTCGGGCGCTCGCGCCGAGCGTCGTTGCATCGCAGCGAAGGGACTGACCGGCCCCGGCTACGACGGGCACACCTTCTGGGACACCGAGGGGTTCGTCCTCCCGGTGCTCACCTACACGCAGCCGAGCGCGGCGGCGGACGCGATCCGGTGGCGGCACTCGACGCTCGACCTTGCGAAGGAGCACGCGGCCAAGCTCGGGCTGCGCGGGGCGGCGTTCCCGTGGCGCACGATCAGGGGGCACGAGTGCTCCGGCTACTGGCCGGCCGGCACCGCCGCGTTCCACATCAACGCCGACATCGCCGACGCCGTCGAGCGTTACCGGATCGCGACCGGGGACGACGCGGTCGACCGCGGCGGCGGTGTGGAGCTGCTGGTCGAGACGGCACGACTGTGGATGTCACTCGGCCATCACGACGTCGATGGGTTCTGGCACGTCGACGGTGTGACCGGCCCGGACGAGTACAGCGCGATCGCCGACGACAACATCTTCACCAACCTGATGGCTGCGCGCAACCTCGAGGCCGCAGCGGATGCCACTGAGCGCCATCCCGACCTCGCCGCCGAGCTATCGGCGGACGCCGATGAGGTGGCCAGCTGGCGGGACGCGGCGGCCGCGGTCTTCATCCCGTACGACGAGAAGCTCGGGGTGCATCCGCAGTCGGAGGGCTACACCCGACACGAGATGTTCGATTTCGAGCGCTACCGCGACCGCTACCCGTTGCTGCTGACCGCACCGTACTTCGACCTCTACCGCAAGCAGGTGCTGAAGCAGGCCGACCTGGTGCTTGCGATGCACTGGTGCGGCGATCGGTTCACGTTCGAGGACAAGGCGCGCAACGTCGACTACTACGAGCGGCGGACCGTCCGTGACTCGTCGTTGTCGGCCTGCACCCAGGCGGTGATGGCGGCCGAGGTCGGGCACCTTCAGCTCGCGCACGACTACGCCTACGAAGCGGCGATGGTCGACCTGCGCGACTTGCACCACAACAGCCGCGACGGCTTGCACATGGCGTCACTGGCAGGCGCCTGGATCGCGTTGGTCGCGGGCTTCGGCGGGCTTCGCGACCACGGCAAGCAGCTGATGTTCGACCCCGCGCTGCCGCCCGGGATCAACCGGCTCTCGTTCTCGATCCGCTGGCGCGGGATCAGGCTGCGGGTGGCGTTCGACCACGACGAGGTGACCTACTCGCTGCACGACGGCGACCATGGTCGCGTCGAGCTGCACCACGACGGGGAGGACATCGTGGTCACGGACGCGGAGCCGGTGGTACGCCCGCTGAAGCCGCGGCACCCGCTGCTTCCCGAGCCGTCGCAGCCGGTGGGACGTGAGCCGGCCCGCCGGGACGTCACCGAGGCCGAGACCGGGAGGGGGATCAGCCAGCGTTCCAACGCGTGATCGCAGCGGTCTCGCGCTCCCAGCCCAGCACGCTGATCGTCGCCGTACCGAGCACCAGGCGCGCGCCGGCGATAGGAGCCAGGCCGATCCATCGGGCCGCGAGGATGCGCAGCATGTGGCCGTGCCCGAAGACCATCACGCGGCCGTCTACGGCGTGGATGCGCTCGAGCACACGGTCCGCGCGGGCGCCGACGTCGGCGAGGGTCTCGCCGCCGGGGCATCCGTCGTCGAAGATGTCCCACCCCGGCCGGCTCTCGCGGATCTGCTCGGTCGTCACGCCTTCGTAGTCGCCGTAGTCCCACTCGCGCAGCCCTGGCTCAATCTCCGCGCGGTCGCCGAAGCCGGCCAAGTCGGCCGTCTCGCGAGCCCGGCTGAGCGGGCTGGTCAGGACCAGGTCGAACTGCTCGCCGGCGAGCAGGTCGCGAAGACGCCCTGCCGCCGCGCGACCGTTCGCGTTGAGGGGTACGTCGGTGCGGCCGGTGTGGCGGAGCTCGGCGCTCCAGTCCGTCTCACCGTGTCGGGCCAGCCAGACCTCGGAGGGAGTCACCTTGGCAGCATGCCCGATGTTCGCAGCAGGCAGTAGGTTCAGCACCGTGCGAGGCGACCTCTTCTCCGCTGCCGTCCCTGGCGGGCAGGTCGGCAGCCGGTTTTCGGGCAACGACGAGCTGGCCGGCTGATGCCGCGGGTCGCCGACGTCGTCGCTGCGCTCGAACGACGCTACGACCCGGCCTGGGCGCAGGAGTGGGACTCGATCGGGCTGATCTGCGGCGACCCCGATTCTTCGGTGAGCCACGTCCATGTCGCGGTGGACCCGGTCGAGGTCGTGGTCGACGAGGCGATCGCGCTGGGCGCGCAACTGCTGGTCACGCACCATCCGCTGTTTCTCGGCGGCACCGAGTCGGTTGCCGCGACGACACCCAAGGGCCGGCTCGTGCATCGCTTGGTCACCGCCGGAGTCGGACTGTATGTGGCTCACACCAACGCCGATGTCGCTGATCCGGGAGTGAACGATGCCCTTGCCAAGACCCTCGGCTTGTCGGGCGTGCGCCCGCTGGAGCCGGGCACTGCACACGGTCTCGGCCGGGTCGGTGACCTAGCCGAGCCGATCAGCCTTAGGGAGTTCGTGGCTGCTGCCGCGGCTGCGCTGCCTAGCACGAGCTGGGGGGTCCGGTCGGGCGGCGACCCTGCGCGCCGGATCGCGACCGTTGCCGTGTGCGGCGGATCAGGAGGTGAGCTCGCCGAGCTGGCGCAGGCGGCCGGTGCCGACGTACTGCTGACGTCGGATCTCAAGCACCATCGTGCGGCCGAGGCGTTGGCGGACTACGGCGTCGCGCTGGTCGACGCCGCGCATTGGGCGACCGAACAGCCGTGGGTGGCCCGGGCGGCCGCCCTGCTGGTCGAGGACCTGTCCGCCGAGGGCATTACGGTGGAGGCCACGTCGTCGTCGATCGTCACCGACCCGTGGACCCTGCACGCCCATTCGTCTGAGGAATCGTGAACGCCACTCCCGAGGATCAGCTTCGCCTGCTCGACGTCCAGAGCCTGGACTCCGCGGTCGACCGGTTGGCGCACCGCCGCGCCACGCTGCCCGAGCTGGAGCAGATCGCGACCCTCGGCGAGCGGTCGGACGACATTGCGGATGACATCGTGCGGGCCCAGACCGAGGACAGCGATCTCGGGAGGGAGCAGGCGAGGGTCGATGCCGACGTCGAGATGGTGCGCGGCCGGATGCAACGGGACCAGCAGCGCCTCGACAGCGGGCAGGTGGGATCGCCGCGCGAGCTGGAGAACCTGCAGTCGGAGATCGAGTCGCTGCACCGCCGGCAGAGCGAGCTCGAGGACGCCGAGCTCGAGGTCATGGAGCAGCGCGAGGCGATCGAAGGGCGGCTGAAGCAGCTCCGCGACGAGCAGGCCGAGGTGTCGGCGGCGCTCACGACCGCGGAGCAGGCACGGGACGAGGCGTGGTCGGAGATCGACGCGGACACCGAGAAGGCGCGAGCGCAACGCGGTGAGCTGGTCGCAACGCTGCCGGCCGACCTGCTCGCGCTCTACGAGCGGTTGCGCGAGTCACTCGGCGGGGTCGGCGCCGCCGCGCTGCACCGGGGCAGGTGTGAAGGCTGCCACCTTCAGCTCAACACGACCGACCTGAACAACCTGAGGGAGGCGGCGCCGGACGAAGTCGTGCGGTGCGAGGAGTGCCGCCGGATTCTCGTCCGCACCCCAGAGTCCGGGTTGTGAGCCCCGGGCGGGTCATCGTCGAAGCCGATGGGGGGTCGCGCGGCAACCCTGGCCCGGCCGGATATGGCGCTCTCGTGCGCGACGCCGAGACGGGTGTGGTCCTGCGCGAGATGGCCGCGGGGATCGGGGTGGCCAGCAATAACGTCGCGGAGTACCGCGGGCTGATCGCCGGCCTGGAAGCCGCCCTCGACCTCGGCGCCGACGACGTCGAGGTCCGGATGGACTCGAAGCTCGTCGTCGAGCAGATGAGCGGGCGCTGGAAGGTCAAGCATCCCGACATGAAGGAGCTGGCCGCTGCGGCTGCGGCGATCGTGCGAGCGCTGCCCGCCGTGCGCTTCACCCATGTGCCGCGCGAGCGCAACCGCGACGCCGACCGGTTGGCCAACCAGGCGATGGACGCGCAGCAGGACGGGCGCGAGTGGCGGCCCGCGGTTGCGGATGTCGCCGACGGGTCTCGGCCGACGGCGGGCAACACGCTCTACGGCTGGAGCGCTCCGGTCGGTACGCCGACGGTCGCGATGATCGTGCGGCACGGTGAGACTCCTCTCTCGCTCGAGAAGCGGTTCAGCGGACGCGGGGAAGCCGAACTGACCGAGCGCGGCGCGGCGCAGGCCGCTGCCCTCGCGAAGCGACTGGCCTCGACGCCCGTCGACGCGATCGTGTCCTCGCCGCTGCGGCGGACCCGCCAGACCTCGGCCGTGATCGGCGACCTGCTGGGGATCGAGGTGACGGTCGACGACGGCTTTGCGGAGACCGACTTCGGCGAGTGGGAGGGGTTCACCTTCGCGGAGGTGGCCGAGCACTCCGGTGACCTGCTGAAGGCGTGGCTGGACGATCCGCGAATCGCGCCGCCCGGCGGCGAGAGCATGGCGGCGACCGCGGTGCGGGTTGCGGCGGCGCAAGAGCGAGTGACGACGGCGTACTCGGGGAAGATCGTTGTTGTCGTTGCCCATGTCACCCCGATCAAGCTGCTGCTGCGCGATGCGCTGGAGGCCCCGATGGACGCGGTGTTCCGGTTGCACCTCGATCCCGCGTCGGTGTCGATGATCGACTGGTACGCCGGGGGAGCCTCGGTCGTGCGGTTGATGAACGACACCAGCCACCTCGGCGACCTCGCCACGCCGCCGCGCCGCTGACCCGCGCGTGATTGTTCGTGATCTTGACGTAGGAGGCGCACGGAGTCGAGTTGTGCGCCTCCTACGTCAAGATCACCGAGGGCGTCGCTGATCGCGGTGCACGAGACACTTGCGCTGATCGCGCTCGCAGCGCTGCTCGTGGTCGCCGTCCGGCGACCACGAGGGCTGCCCGAGGTCGTGGTCGCGGCGCCCGCGGTCGGGTTGCTGCTCGCGGTCGGTGCGGTGTCGTGGGCGAGTGCGCGGTCAGAGGTCGAGCGGCTCGGACCGGTCGTGGGGTTCCTCGCCGCGGTGCTCGCCCTCGCGGCCAGCTGCGAGGGCGAGGGCGTCTTCCGCGCAGCCGGCCGGCTGATGGCGCGCGCCTCGAGGCGGTCGGCGTCGCGGCAGGTGCTGGCGGTGGTCGGGATCGCGTCGGTCACTACGGCGTTGCTCTCGCTGGACACGACCGTGGTGCTCCTCACGCCGGTCGTGATCGCGACACTGCGCGCGACGTCGGGGCCACCGCGACCTTCGTTGTATGCGACCGCGCATCTGGCCAACTCGGCGTCGCTGCTGTTGCCGGTCTCGAACCTCACGAACCTGCTGGCCTTCGCCGTACTGCCCATCTCGTTCTCGCGGTTTGCGGCGCTTATGGTGTTGCCGTGGCTGGTCGCGATCGCGGTCGAGACCGGCGGCTTACGGCTCGTGTTCCGTTCGGATTTCGCTACCCGACTGTCGCCTGACGGCGATCCCGACGAGCCGCTGCCGGTGTTCGCGACGGTCGTGGTGGTGCTGACGGTCGTCGGGTTCGCGCTCGCCTCGCTCGCGGGGATCGCTCCGGTGTGGGTGGCAACCGCCGGCGCGGCTGTGCTGGCGATCCATCGCCTGATCGCGCGGCGGACCGGCGTCGTCGAGGTCGTCCGGTCGACGTCGCCGTCGTTCTGCCTGTTCGTGCTCGGGCTCGGAATCGTCGTGAAGGCGGTTTCGAGCGATGGGCTCGCGCGCGTCGTCGGGCACGTCGTGCCGTCCGGCACCGGCCTGCTTGCGTTGTTGGGAGTCGCGGCCGTCGCCGCGGTGCTGTCCAACCTGATGAACAACCTGCCCGCGACCTTGGTGCTGCTCCCGATCGCCGCCGTCGGGGGAGTGGGCCCGGCGCTCGCGGTCCTGATCGGTGTCGACATCGGGCCGAACCTGACCTACCCCGGCTCGCTCGCCACCCTGCTCTGGCGGCGTGCGGTGCGCGACGTGCCCGAAGTGCCGACCGGGCGCGACTTCGCGACGTACGCCATCGCAACTGTGCCGGCCGCGATCGTGCTGGCGACCCTCGCGTTGTGGGCCGGGCTCAAGACGATCGGCGCCTGACCGCCCGGGCTTGCGCCCTCGCGGTGATCTTGACGTTGGAGGCGCACAACAGCGATTTCTGCGCCTCCAACGTCAAGATCACGAAAGCGGCGGAGGGGTGGTGGGGGGCTCAGCGGCCGGCGGGCGTTACCCGAGCGTGGCGAGCACGGTCGAGCAGCTACTCGCGTCGACGCCCGGGTTCGCCTCGACGTTCAGGCTGGTGATGACGCCGTCCTCGATGATCGCGGCGTACCGGGCCGAGCGTCGGCCCAGGCCGGCACCGGCCAGGTCGACGGTGAGCTCCATCGCATCGCTGAACGCGCCATTGCCGTCGCCGATCATCAGGATGTCCTCGCCGACCCCCTGCGCCTGGCCCCAGGCATCCATCACCCAGGCGTCGTTGACCGAGATGCAGGCGATCCGGTCGACCCCTTTGCCGAACAGCTCCTCGGTGTGCTCGACGAAGCCGGGCAGATGCTGGTTGGAGCAGGTGGGCGTGAACGCGCCGGGTACGCCGACCAGGACGACCTTGCCGGTACCGAGTAGCTCACCGGTCTGCGCCGATTCGTTCTTCCCGTCGCGGATGACCTTCACCTCGACGTCGGGGACCTTGCTGCCAACCGCAATCGCCATGTGGTCCGGAGCTCCTCGCGTGTTCAGGCTCGGTCGAGCCGCCCTTGGTCAAGTGGATGCCTCTGACTCTAGGCGGCGCTGGTCGAGCCGCGATCTTCGCCGTACCCTTGCTGCGGCGGACGAGTTGGCCGGACGGCCGCGTCGGCGCTTCCGCGGAAGCGTCGCCGAGGAAAGTCCGGGCTCCGAAGGGCAGGTGGTCGGTAACACCGACCCGGGGTGACCCGCGGGAAAGTGCCACAGAAAGCAGACCGCCCGTCGGCTCCGGCCGGCGGGTAAGGGTGAAACGGTGGAGTAAGAGCCCACCAGCGTCCGGGGTGACCCGGGCGGCTCGGCAAACCCCACCAGGAGCAAGGTCAGACAGGAAGCGTTCGAGGGTGGCCCGCCCGAGCTTCCGGGTGGACCGCTAGAGGTCGTCGGCAACGGCGACCCGAGAGGGATGGCCGTCGGCTCGGAGCAATCCGAGCGCACAGAACCCGGCTTACAGGCCGACTCGTCCGCCGCCTGGCGGGGTCTGTCCAGCCGATCCGCGAGCTTCGTCGGCATCGGCCTCGGGCGATGGCGGTCGGCACAAGTCAGCGTTCGTTGGTGGCGCCTCGTCCGGGATCTGCTCGGGCGTTGTCGTCGTCCTGACGGTCGCGTTCTGCTTGCGCCTGGTAGTCGTCCCCGCCGTCGGGTCCCGGGACCTGTTGCCCCTGAGCCGTACCGCGGTCGTTGCCGGTCGTGCGCTCGGACCCGTCGTCAACTGAAGATCGCTGCTCGCGGGCCTCACGGTCGGCCTCGGATGGCTCCGGCATTCGACGCTCCCTCCACGTTGACCGTCAGTGTTCCGCCGATCGGTGCCACGTACTCCTCGAGGGCCCAACCTTTCGAGGCGCCAGCGCTATCGCTGTGCCGCGCCGGCTTGCTTTTCGATGAGCTGTGCGAGCAGCCGGTTGTGGTCCTGGAGCAGGGTCGTCACGAACCGTCCGAAACCGATCGCGACCACGAGCTGGCCCATCCCGCCGTACGGCGCTGACCAGCTCACGTCGTCGCGCATCACCGTGCAATCACCCTTCGACGTGAAGTGGTGCTCGTGGTGCCAACCCCCGAACGGGCCGCTGATCTGATCGTCGACAAAGCCCCGCGGTGGGTCAGCCGATGTGATCCGGGTCCTCATCCGCCAGGGCACGCCCAGCCACCGCGCCTTCCAGGCAACCGTGTCACCGGGTTCCAGCGGATCAGGAGACACCGGCGGCAGAGCGCGCGCGTGCACCCGTGTCAACGCGCGTTCCTGGACCGGAATCGTCAGGGCGAGCCGGTACGTCACCTCGAGCGGCGCACGGATGGTGGTCTCCAGCTGAAGGCGGTTCACCGGACGGGGCTCGTTTGCGGAACGCCGTGCTCGGCCGCTGCCTTGATGTTGCGCAACATCCCGCCGAACACCAACCCGTGAAAAGGCGCAACGCTCCACCAGTACGCGTGCCCCGCGAGCCCTCGCGGATAGAAGACTGCGCGCTGCCGGTAGACCGACGACGCGGGACCGGTCGACTCGACCCGCATCTCCAGCCAGGCCCGGCCGGGCACCCGCATCTCGGCACGTAGCCGGAGCAGGTCGGCGCGATCGAGCTCCTCCACGCGCCACCAATCCAGGCTGTCGCCGACCGCGAGCCGGCGCGGATCTCGCCGACCGCGAGTAAGTCCCACGCCTCCGACGATGCGATCGAGGTGCCCGCGCAACGCCCAGAGCAGCGGATAGGAGTACCAGCCGTTCTCGCCGCCGACCGACTCGATGACCTGCCACAGCTGCTGCGCGGGGGCGGCGACCTCGACCGTGCGGTCGTCGACGTACAACGAGCCACCGGCCCAAGAAGGATCGCTCGGCAGCGAGTCGCTCGGGGCGCCGGACCACTGGGCCGATGACCAGCGGGTCTCGACAGCCGCATCACGGACACGTTGAAGCGCAAGGCGCAGTGCGCTGTCGACGCCGATCGGGGCCTCCGCGTCTGAGGACCACGGCGGCGGTGGACCGGTGCACACCATCTCGTGCCGCAACGACTCGACGAGCGGGCGCGCGAGCCGGCCCGGCACCGGCGTGACGAGGTTGACCCAGTAGCTCGACAGCCGCGGGGTGAGCAACGGCACAGGTACGACGACCCGCGGGCGAAGGCCGGCGACATCGGCGTAGCGCTGCATCAGCTCGCCGTAGGTCAGCACGTCCGGGCCGCCGATGTCCCAGCCGCCGGCCGCTTCGGGGCCGGCGGAGGCAGCGGCGACCAGGTGCTGCAACACGTCGCGCACCGCGATCGGCTGCACCCGGTTGCGAACCCATCTCGGGGTCACCATCACCGGAAGTCGCTCGGTGAGATACCGAAGCATCTCGAACGACGCGCTCCCGCTCCCGAGGATGATCGCGGCTCGCAGCACGACCGTGTCGACGCCTGTGCTCGCCAAGATCTCGCCGACCTCTCGACGCGACCGCAGGTGTGGCGACACCGTCTGGTCGGCCGGCTCGAGCCCACCGAGGTAGACCAGCCGGGCCACGCCCGCGTCGCGGGCCGCACCAGCGAACACCGTCGCTGCCCGCCGGTCGGTCTCCTCGAACCCGACCGCTCCCAAGGAGTGAACGAGGTAATAGGCCACCTCGACGTCCGCGAGGGCCTGGATGACATCACTTGCGTCGGTGACGTCGCCGCGTGCGACCTCGACCTGATCGCGCCAGGGTGCGTCACGGAGCTTGTTCGGGTCACGGGCGAGGCAACGAACGTCGAAGCCTGCCTCGAGCAGCCGCGGAACCAGCCGGCCGCCGATATAGCCGGTGACCCCCGTCACCAGACAGCGCGTGCCCATCACTTCACGTTCGCACGGAGCGCCGAGCCGGATCGCCGCGACCCTGCCGAGGCGATCGTCCGCTGCCTGACCGATTCGTCCGCCTGATCGATGAGGATGATCGGTCTCAGCTGGTCTTCAGGGCGGCGTCCAGGCTGTCGTGGATGACGAATACCTTCTCCAGGCCGGTGATCTCGAACAACCGGCGGATGTTCGGCTGAGTACAGACCAGCCCGAGGTCCCCGCCGCTGCTCAAGGCGGCCTTGCGCACCGTGACGAGCACGCCGAGCCCGGTGCTGTCGAGGAAGTCGACGGCCTCGAGGTCGATGATCAACTGGTACTTGCCGGTCGACATCAGTCCGGCGAGTCGATCGCGGAGCTGGCCGGCGCTGGCGAGATCGATCTCTCCGGCCACGGACACGACCGTGATTTGGTCATGGTCGTGCACGCTGAAAGTGAGGTCCACAGAGTCGCCTTCCGAAGCGGGTCGAGCAGAACGGGACTGCACGACGCTTCTGTCGGGCGTAATCATCATAGCGGCGGCCGAGGTCTCAGCCGCCCGAAACAGCTCGGACGCAGGTCGGTCGCGCCGGTCGGGCATCGGCCACTATCCTTCGCTCGTGTCGACGGAGCTGGAAGAGTGCGAGGACAACCTCGACGCGGCTCGAGAAGAGACCCGGCAGCTACGCAAGGCGATCGACACCCGTGCACCGATCGAGCAGGCCAAGGGCATGCTCAAGCTTCTGTTGAGCTGCGACGACGAGTTCGCCTTCGCATTGCTCGTGAAGGTCTCGCAGATGACCCAGACGAAGCTTCAAGTCGTGGCGCGGGACCTGTGTGAAGGGTTGACGGGAGCGGACTCGTTGCCGCCGGTATTCACCCGCGCCTACCAACGGCTCCAGGAGCAAGCCGGCGGCTAGCCCGGTCACGTCGTCGCCGCTTCCATGATCACGGCGCACTTGTGACACCGCTGATCGTCCGGTACGTCGGCCCAGACAAGGTCACCGATCGGCTCCATGTCCAGGCGGTCCCCGCACAGTGCGGTGCCGTCACCATCGAGCGCACAGACGGTGCCGGCGTCGTCAAGCCGGCCGGGCGACGGGCGCGGGTGGCCAGCGGGGGTCGACACAGACCAGGCATGCCCAGCAGGAGGGAGTTCATATCACCGCTGGGGAGGTAATTTTGCCGGTCGGCCGCGGCAGCACGCAAAGGTCGAGGTGCCGACTCCCCTCTGCCGGCACCTCGACGTCTCTGCGGATCGCTCAGTGCGATGCGGGCCCCATCCATCCGGCGGTGCCGTAGGCGAGGTTGTCCACGCCGATCGTGGTGCCGACCGCCGCTGACGTGGTGGTCAGCATCCCCACCCGGTACCCGCCGATCGACGTACCGGTGTTGATGTTGCTCACCGTCTCGGACTCCAGCGGAGTGGTCGCATCCCCGGCGAACATCTCGACCTGGAAGGTGCCACTCGCGGCCGAGACCAGGTGCCACTCGATCCGAACCCACTGGTTCAGCGGGATCGACTTCGAGAAGGTCAGCTGGGTCGTGCCGTTCGCGTCGCCCATCGCCAACTTGCCGGCGCTCGTGACGGTGACCTGAGCGTCGCGGTTGCCCGACGGGTCACGGACCTTCAGCACCGGGAAGCTGGTGCTCGGGTTCGCTGACAGCTTGAGGTAGGCCCGGCCGTATGCCGAGCTCGTCGTCGCGATCGAGGCCGAGCCCCAGCCGAGGTAGCACAGCTGGTTGGTCGGGGAGAGCAGCGCGGCGTAGTTGCCGTGCGCCGGTGCCGCGTTGCTGTACATCACGGTGCCGGACGCGCAGTTCAACTGGTCAAGAGTGTTACCCGATGCGCCGCCGGAGTTGGCGATCGTGATCTTCACGTTTCCGGTTGCGCCCTCGAAGGTGTTGGAGAGCAGCGCGTTGTTGACTGCCGGCGTCGTGGCCGTCACGTCACCAGACGACTGGCCCCAGCCGCCGCTGTTGTGCGCGACGACCTCGTACCAGTACGTCGTCTGCGGTGACGCGCTCGTGTCGGCGTACGACGTCGAGCTCACCGATGTCGACAGCGCGGTGTAGCCGCTCGTCGCTGACGTCGAGCTGCGCTCGACCTCGTACGACGTCGCGGTCGGCACCGCCGCCCAACTGAGGTCGATCTCGGTCGGTGACTGGGCCGAAGCCGTCACTCCGGACACCTGCGCCGGCACGACCTCGGGAGTCGTCACCGACTGCGTGGCGGAGTAGGCGCCGGGGCCGGCCGTGCCGATGGCGACCACCCGGTAGTCGTAGCCCGACATCTGGCTGACCGACGTGTCCGCGAAGCTCGTCGCGGTCAGACTGGAGCCGACGACCGTCCAGCTGCCCGCGCCTGCTGGCGATCGCTCGACGTTGTAGGTGTTCGCACCCGGGGCGACGCTCCACGCGAGGTCGACTTCCTTCGGTGACACCGCGGTGGCGGACAACCCGGTCACCTGAGCCGGAAGGGTCGTGCCCGTCGCCGGACTCGATGGCGTCCCAGGACCGGTCGTGTCGAGCGGGATCACTTCGTAGTCCGCGGCGGCGCCGGGGGTGAGGCCGGTGTCGGCGAACGACGTACCGCTCACTGTGCCGAGGTCGGTCGGGAAGGATCCGGCTCCGACCGCGCCCTTGCGGATGTCGTACGACGTCGCGCCGGTCGCCGCGGTCCAGCTGAGGTCGACCTCGTTCGTGCCGTTGCTGGCGGCGGTCAGACCGGTCGGCTGGCCCGGCAGCAGGGTGACCGACGAGGTCGCCGACGGCCCGCTGTCGCCCGCGGCATTCGTCGCGACGACGCGGTAGTCGTAGCTGGTTCCTGGCGTGAGGCCGCTGTCCTGCAAGGACGTGCCGGTCACCTGCGACCCGACGTCGGAGAAACTGTCCGCACCCGACACCGAGCGCTGCACCTGGTAGGAGGTCGCGCCCGAGACCGCGCTCCAGCTCACGTCCGCCGCGGTTGCGGTGACGCCCGACGTGGTCGGCGCAGCGGGAGCCGCCGGCGGCGCGATGCCGAGCACGGGCTGCGAGAGGCCGGTTTGTGAGTAGGCGGCCAGCTCGCCCGGCTGGGTCATCTCGATGTTGCACTTTCCGATGTCATCCCACTGCAGCATCGCCTTGATGTTCGGGTAGTTCGGCAGCACGCTCGGGATCGAGCTGTACCAGCTCGCGGCCGCGGTGCTGTCGTTCGGGTTCGCCACGGTGCCGTACTCGGGCAGGATGAACGGCTTGTCGCCGTACCCGTTGGACTCGAGCCATTGGTACATCGGGTCGATGGTCTGCTGGAAGCTCTTCCAGGTCCCGCTCGAGCTCTGGCAGTTGTAGAAGTTGTACGGGTCGTACCCGATCCAGTCGACGTACGCGTTGCCCGGGTACAGGCTCGGGAACATCGAGTAGCGCCCGCTGTAGCCGGTGGTCGTCCAGACCCAGACGACGTTCGTGACGCCTTCGGCGGCGAAGACGTCGTGGATGTGCTGGTAGGCCGCAATGTAGTCGGCGGCCGTTCCCGACGTCCCGACCATCAGGTCCATCTCGTGGTCGAAGCTCAGCATGATCGGCTGGCCGAATGCCTTGATCGACAGCGCGGTCGGAATGATCACCGAGCTGTCGTAGTCGCCGGCGGCGATATCCGCCCAGGAGATCTGCTGGCCGGTCGAGAAGATCTTCGGCTGCCAGTCGTCGAAGATGATGTGGCCCGACGCAGCGAGCGTCTTCTCGTAGCTGTTCGGGATCGCGCCGTTGGTGGTCGAAGGCCCGGAGAAGTCGTGGTAGTGGTACACGATGTCGAAGTTGCGGCCGACCTCGGACTCGAGGTTCGTCGTCACCGTCGTCCAGGTCTGGCCGGAGGTGAGTGGGGCGTAGGCGCCCCACAGGACGCCACAGCTAGGCACCAGCAGGGACGACCGCTGACACTGGTTGGTCGCGGGGGCGCTGGCGCTGGCGATGCCGGGCATCGTCATCGCGAGAAGGCTGAACAGGATGCCGCTGACGAGAACAACCGACGCACGCGCCGCGGTCCGCTTCGCACTGAGGAGATTCATCAGTGGGCTCCGATGACTAGTCGTTTATGACCTGACGACTAGTTCGTCGACGCCGAAAAGGACTGCGGGCAGATGCAAACGCAAGGCCCTAACGGACTAGGCCTCTCGGGTGACCGGCCGCCGCGGGCAGACCTGCTCCTGCGCGTGTTCTGAGCAAACTCAGAGGCTCTGCGCGCACCATGAGGCCATGACCCGCCCGAGCACGGTGTCACCGCCGCCGCAACCCGGGCGCGTGCCGGCACCGGCACCACCACTGCTGGGACCGCACTGGCGCGACCAGCGGTTCCGGCAGACCGGCTGGGTGCTGCTCCCGTTGCGTGGCTTCCTTGCTGTCACCTTCGTCGTCGCCGGCCTGCAGAAGTTGGCGAACCCCGCTTACTTCGACTCCAACAACCCGATCTCGTTCGCCGCGACCATGCATGCGCTGCAGCACGCGAGCCCGATCGTGCCGCTGCTCTCACTGTCCGAGCACGCGCCCGGGCCGGTCGGCCTGCTCATCGCGTTAGGCGAGCTTGCGGTCGGGATCGGCATGTTGATCGGGCTCTGGACCCGGCTGGCCGCAGCGGGAGGTCTGTTGCTCTCGCTCACGTTCTTCCTCACCGTGAGCTGGAACACCGCGCCGTACTACTACGGCTCGGACATCGTGTTCGTGTTCGCGTGGACGCCGTTCGTGCTGGCCGGGGCGGCCGGGGTCCTCAGCCTGGACGCCATCATCCAGGCGAGGGCACAAGCGCTGTACGCGCGCGCCCGCCGCGGCATCGGCGGACCGTTGACCGTGGACACCGCCACCGATCTCGACCGCCGCAGGCTCGTCATGGGTATGCGGGCGGCGGCGCTGGCCGCGGCGGGCACGGGCGTGCTCGCCGTCGTCACTGCCGTGCTCGGGCGAATGATCGGAGGTACGTCGACATCCAACGCGGCGAGCACGCGACCTCTGAGTCCGCCGAGTACGACGGCCACGACCCGGCGGCACAAGCACAACCACCACAACCCGGCGGGGACCCTGATCGGTCCGGCCTCGGCGGTGCCGAAGGGCCAAGCGCAGATGTTCCGCGATCCCTCGAACGGCCGACCTGCGTACGTCGTGCACGAGCCGGACGGGAAGTTCTCAGCCTTCTCCGCGGTGTGCACGCACGCCGGCTGCACGGTGGGTTTCGACGCGTCCGCGCAGGAGTTCATCTGTCCTTGCCACGGCGGCACCTACAGCGCGCGCACCGGGCAGGTGCTCGCCGGTCCGCCGCCCGCGCCGCTCAGCCCGATCAACGTCGCCGTCAGTGCCGGCGAGATCAGGGTGGTGTGAGGTGTCGACCCGACAGTCTGTTCAGCTCGGTCTCGGCAGCCAGGTCGACGAGCTGGTGGCCACCGCGATCGGTGAGGCGCACCGCAGCGACCCGGTCCGCCCGCACACCGGAGGTCCGGCCGGCAATGCACGCCTGACCGCGTGGCTGGGTGCAGCGCTGCTGCTGCTGTTCCTTGCCGAGGCGTTCACCCTGGTCTCGCTGCACCGGTTCATCGACGTACACATTCTTCTCGGCGGCGTGCTGGTGCCCCTCACCATCGCGAAGACCGCGACGACCGGCTGGCGGATCGCGCGGTACTACTCCCGCAGTCCGGACTACGTCGAAGCCGGGCCGCCTCCGCTAGTGCTGCGCGTGCTCGGGCCGCTGGTCATCCTCACTGCACTCGCGGTGCTCGGCACCGGCATCGCGCTGGTGGCGGTCGGAGCCGGCGGGGCCTTTCACACGTTGTTCTCGGTTGCCGGATTCCGGGTCTCACCGCTCACGTTGCATCAGGCGGCGTTCGCGGCCTGGCTGGCAGTGACGGCGTTGCACGTGCTCGCGCGCACGGTGCCGGCGCTGAAGGTGATGGCGGGCCGTGCGGACCGCGCCCCGGTGCCCGGGAAGGGCTTACGGGTGATTGTGCTCGTGGGGGCCGTGGCGCTCGCCGTGGTCTGCGGTGTGGTGCTCCTGCACGTCTCCGGGTCGTGGACGCATCAGCACGGCTTCCACGGTTTTCCCTTCGGCCACGGAAAGCGGCTGATCCCTCCCGGTCACTGACCCGGGACGTCGTCAGCCCGCAGATCGCGGGCTCCTCACCCGAACGGGCCAGCCCACGACCGCGTTCGGCGCTGTGCACGGGCACTGTCTGTGGCCGATGGCTTAGTAGTCGACGATTACGCGTCGGCGGCAACTGGAAGGCCAACTCGTGTCCGGCGCATCGCTCGTGCTCCGGTGCGCGGTGTGCCACGAAAAGGCCAGCATCGCCTCGAGGCGAGCGTTCAGCGCGTTCGATGATGCTCATCACGCGTCCTGTGGAGTGCGCGTCACGTTGACCAACGCCGAGCTCGACGTGCTTCTCGATCTCCCGCCGGAAGACCGGTAGCGGCACGGTGCGCGTCGTCGGGCCCGGTGGGATCCAACGTTCACAGCCGGCGGTAGACCGGGTCACCCGAACGGCGCAACGAAAAAGGGGGCGCTTGGCGCTTTCGCCGGTCGGGTTCCGCATCGACACTGTTATTGGCCGCAGCGATCCAGCGCCGCAGCCACGGGTGACCGACTCGTCAACGGTCGTTGAGAAGGCTGGCCCCTGCCCCAATCGCGCATCCAGGGTTAGGGAGAAGGACCAGGGGCCAGCCCTCGACGCGACGCTTGAGATATCGGTCATTTAACCGACCCGCTTGACTCAACCGGCGGGTAACTTGCCCGCTATGTTCCAACGCCCTCAGTGTGGCGGCGCGTGGGCTGCGGCTCGACCGTCCTGATCGGCTTCCGGCCCGGCCACGGCGAGCCCGACCCGCGCCACCTCGGGCTCGTCCACGTTCGTCGCGTCGATGAACACGTGGGTGATCACCGGCCAGCGGGACCGGACCTCGCGGTCGATCTCGGCGCTGACTTGTTCGATTTCCGTGGAGCCGAGATTCTCGGCCAGGTCGACGCGTGCGGCGAGCAGGATGGAGTCGACGCCGAGATACATCGTCAGCAGGTCGACCACATCGTCGATCGCCGGGCACTCGTCGACGAGAAAGTCGCGGATCGCCTGCGTGACGTCCGGGCTGACCGCCTCGCCGATCAGCAGCTCCCGCGTGTCGCGGCCGAGCCCGATCGCGACCGCCACGAGCAGGACGGCGATCAGCCCCGCGGCCACCCCCTCCCATCGCTGGCTCCCGGTCGCCCAGTGCAGCCCCAGACCGGCCGCTGCGAGCACGACACCGACCAGCGCGGCCGAGTCCTCACCGACGACGGTCTTGAGACTCAGGTCGCGGGTCGTCCGCAGCTGTTGCAGGGAAGAGTGCTGCGCGGCCCTGGCCTCGCGTCGCAGCTGCACCGTCGCGCGCACCGCCGACGTACCGTCCGCGATCAGCGCGACACCGAGGACGGCGAAGTTCACGGGGTAGTACAGCGAGCCGGTCGGCCGGGGGTGGGCAAACGCCGAGTACGCCTCCATCAACGAGAAGCCGGCACCGGCTACGAGGATGCCGACCGCGGCAAGAAGCGACCAGAAGAAGCGCTCCTTGCCGTAGCCGAACGGGTGTCGCTGATCCGGTGGGCGACCGCTGCGTCGCAGTGAGGTGAGCAGGAACACCTGGTTGAGGCAGTCGGCGACCGAATGGGCGCCTTCCGACAGCATCGCCGCCGAGCCCGTGGTCGCGCCGGCGACCAGCTTGGCCACCGCCACGGCGACGTCCGCGGCCAAGGCGATCCCGACGGTTCCCTTGGTATCGGGCGGGCGCGGACCGGCGCCCGGAGGGTCCGTGGTCTCCGGGTCGGGTCGTCGGCCGGCGTGGTTCACCCTGGCGGTGTACCCGCTACGGCGGGCAGAGATCGTCGCCGGAAGTGCTCAGTCGTCCACGGCATTCGGGTCGTCGAGGCGCACATTGTCGACACCGGCGGAGTCCACCAGCCGGCTGATGAGGTCGTGCGGCGAGGAACGGCCGTGCACGTGCATCATGAGCTCGACCGAGCCGTCCTCCACCTTCGTGGTCGTCTCGTCGATCGCGAATCCGGAGGCGGTGGTGATCGACAGCAACTGGCGGAGCATCCCCTTGCCGTCCGGATACCGGACTCGGACGACCGACTCCGCGTAGGAGGAGCGCGGCAGCCGATGGCTGACGGCGGTGAACGCGAGTGCAACGAGGCCATAGATCGCGGTGCCCACCACCGCGAGAATCGGTAAGCCGGCGCCCGCCGCCGCCCCGATTGCAGCGGTCACCCAGATCGACGCAGCCGTGGTCAGCCCGCGCACCGAGTCCTGACGGACGAAGATGATCCCGGCGCCGAGGAAGCCGATGCCACTGACGATTTGTGCGGCCATCCGAGAGGGGTCGAGGATCACCCGGTTCGCCTCGAGCACGTCGGTGAAGCCGTACTTGCTGACCAGCATGAACAACGCGGCACCGACACCGACCAGCGTGTGAGTGCGCAGGCCCGCACTCTTCTGCTTGATCTCGCGCTCGAGCCCGATCACCGCCGACAAGCCGAAGGCCAGTGCAAGCTCGCCGATCTGCTGCCACCCCTCGATGTTCGAGCCGGCCGTTGCTGTTGTGCTCGCGTCAATCACAGAAACGGCGAATCACCAAGGCGCCGCATCGCCGGTCAAGCCGCCGCTGGGTGCGCGTCCGTTGCTCCGGAGTCGGCGCCAAGATCGCGCTCGATCTGTTCGAGCGAACGGCCGCTGGTCTCCGGAACCCGCCAGAGGAAGAACGCAGTGGCAACGACGCCGAAGCCGGTGTACAGCCAGAAGGTGGCCGGCCGGCCGATCGCGCTGACCAGCGAGAGGAAGTAATAGGAGACGAAGAAGTTCGCCGTCCAGTTGACGACCGTGCAGACGGCCATCGCGCGGCTTCGCAGCTGCAACGGGAAGATCTCCGCGATCATCAGCCAGAACACCGGCCCGAGCCCGATCGCGAAACTCGCGATGAAGATCACGAGGGCAACCACGGCCAGCCACGAGGCGTCGCTTTGCAGCGTCGTCGATTTGAAGAACGCGCCGAGCAGGGCCAGCGCGAACGTCAGCCCCACCGTCCCGACGATCAGCAGCTTGCGCCGGCCGACGCGATCGAGGAGCAGGATCGCCACGATCGTGAACACGACGTTCGTGATACCGACCGACAGGGCTTCGGTGATCGACTGGTTCGCGGTGAGGCCGGTGTACTTGAGGATCGTCGGGGCGTAGTACACCACCGTGTTGACGCCGACCACCTGCTGGAAGAACGCGAGCCCCAGGCCGACGATGAGCATCGGGCGCACCCGACTGCTGAACAACGCAGAGTAGGAACCCGACTCCTCGGTCGAGACGACATCCGAGACCTCCTTGACCTCCTTGTCGACGTCATCGCGACCGCCACGCGTCCGGTCGAGCACCTCCCGGGCATCGCCCTCGCGGTCGGCCTGGATCAGCCAGCGTGGAGTGTGCGGGACCAGGAGCATGCCGATCGTGAGCGCGATGCCGGGAAGCGCGCCGAGCGCGAGCATCCAGCGCCAGTTGTCGGTCGTGCCCTTGAACAGGTAGTCGACGATGTAGGCGAGCAGAATGCCGCTCGTGATCATCAACTGGTTGAACGACACGGTGCCGCCGCGAAGCTTTGGCGGAACGTGTTCCGAGATGTAGAGCGGCCCGACGAACGACGCGCATCCAACCGCAAGACCCAGCACCGATCGGGCCGCGATCAACGAGCCCGACCCTTGCGCGAGCCCCGACCACAACGCGGCGCCGATGTAGACGACGCCGGCGCCGATGATCGTGAACTTGCGGCTGAAGCGGTCAGCGAGGTAGCCGCCGGCGGCAGCGCCGACGCACGCGCCGATCAGCAATGCCCCGACGTACCAGGCCTGTACGCCGGTCGACGCGTGAAAGTCCTTGGAGATGTAGAGCTGCGCCCCGGAGATCACGCCGGTGTCGAAGCCGAACAGGAGGCCGGCCAACGCGGCAAGCGCAGCGATCCCCGACACCGCACGGTTACGCCCCCGAAGTGCCTCCGACGCGAAGCTTGCCATCGGCCTGATCCTTTCGACCCGGGCGCACGGTGCGCCGCGTGAAGGAGCGTTCCCCTTTGGCCGGCCGTTTACGCAGCGGCGCTGTCGACCAGGCTTCCGCCGCGCCGCAAACCGGTGAGGCCGAGCCGGCGCAGGTCACAGGTGAACCGTAAAGCGAGCCTCCTGTGCGGCCGATTTATCTATGGAGCAGACGGATTCCCGCTGGTTGCGGGCTTTCGTCCGATCGAACCTTCGGTACTACGCGCGTTCCGAGGGAAGGGTGGAACGTCATGGGCTCCGATCTGACTGCCGCGATCGGTCAGACCATCGATCCGTTGCGCCTCATGCAGCGCGTGACGGACCGCACCGTCGAGCTCATCGATGCTGCCGATGCCGTGATGGTCGGTCTCGCCGATGCGCTCGGGATCTGTTACGTCGTCGGGACCGGTCAGCAGCTTGCCCATCTCGGCACCCGGGTGGGACTCGACACCAGCTTGAGCGGGCTGGCAATCCAGTCCGGTCAGGTCGAGCGGGCCGACGACACCGAAACCGACCCGCGGGTCGACCGCGAGGCGTGCCGGCGGTTGGGCGTCGCGTCCCTGGTTTGCGTACCGCTTCGCCGCGGTCAGGACAGCATCGGCGTACTCGCGGTCAACGCGCACCGGCCGTACGCCTTCAACGAAGGCGACGTCGCGACGCTCACCCAGCTGGCCGACTTCATCAGCGTCGTCGTCGGCTCGGCATGCGACCTGTCGAGGGTGAAGTCTCAGCTGCTCCGGATGAGTCAGGGAACGCTGGACGCTGCGCACCTCGGAGGCCTAGGCGCGGCTTCCGCGCAGGCCGCGACCCGCTACATGGTGAGCGTGCTGAATCCGGACACGCTCGACCAGGTCGACTCCGGGGACCGGATACGTTCCGTCATCGACGACCCGGACATGCTGTCGGTCGTGTTCCAGCCGATCTTCGACCTGCAGACCAATCAGGTCAGCGCGGTTGAGGCCTTGGCTCGGTTCGAGGTTGCGCCGTACCGCGCTCCTAACATCTGGTTCGACGACGCGGCCCGACTCGGGCTGGGCGTCGAGCTCGAGCTGCTCGCGGCGGCGAAGGCGGTCAGCTATATCGACCGGCTGCCGGAAGGCGTCGATCTGACCATCAACGCAGGACCAGAGGCGGTGCTCTCCGGTCGGCTTCGCAAGCTGCTTGTGCCGTCGTCCCGAATCGTGCTCGAGCTCACCGAACACACGATGGTTGACGACTACCCCCGGTTGATCTCGGCCTTGCAGTCGATGCGCCAGGCCGGCATCCGGGTATCCATCGACGACACCGGCGCGGGCTACTCGAGCCTGACCCACATCCTTCGGCTCGCCCCTGACTTCATCAAGCTCGACCGCGACCTCGTGACGGGGATCGACGTCGATCCGGTACGTCGTGCCCTGGCCGCATCGTTGGTGACGTTCGCATGCGGCACGGGTGCGCAGATCATCGCCGAAGGCGTCGAGGACCAGGCCGAGCTGGACACGCTGCGCAACCTCGGCGTGCACTTCGCCCAGGGCTACCACCTCGGCCATCCGGCACCGATCGGCGCGCTTGCCATGCGCCACGCGCCGTCCTCGAAGCTGCACGTGCTCGACGGCACAACTGCCTGATCGGAACCCGGTCAGGAGCGGGGGACCGGCCCGGCTGACGCGAACCGGGCGGCTGAGTACCGTCAGCGGTATGGGACCGATGAAGTTCCATCCATGGCGGCTGATGATCAGCCTGGCGTTCCTGGCCGGTGCCTTCGGGCTGACCGTGCTCGCGATCATGTTTGCGCCCGGGGTTCTGGTGAAGATTCTCGTGGTCGCATTCATCTCGAGCCTGTTCATCGCTCTGATCGTCTGCCCGCAATGGGTGATGCAGGGAGATCCGGCGCCGCCTCGGCCGCGTGGAGGTGGAGTTCCGCTCGACAGTGGCGAACCCACCGACCTCGGTGCGCGTCGACGCGCTCGTCAGCGTGAGCAACAGCCGGGTAGCAACGACCTGGCCGCGCGAACGATCGGCACGGTCGCGACCGCCTGACCGCGCACGCCAACGGTGCATGGGGCGTGGACGTAGCCGCCCGCTCGGACCAGACTGCCAGGCGTCTGGCTGTCGGATGAAGGTCCGGGGTGAGTGTCGTGGCGACCGTGTTGATCATCGAGGACGAGCGCAAGCTGCGCGACGTGCTGCGCGGTTATCTCGAGCGCGAGGGCTGGTCGGTGCTCTCCGCCGGAACCGGCGCCGAAGGCCTCTCTCTCGCGGCTTCGGCCGACCCCGACCTGATCGTCCTCGACCTCGGGCTGCCGGACATCAGCGGCGAGTCCGTCGCGGAAGAGGTACGCCGGACCGGTTCGGTGCCCATCGTCATGTTGACCGCGCGGGCCGAGGAACGCGACCGCATCCGCGGCTTCGAGTTGGGCGCCGACGACTACGTGACGAAGCCCTTCAGTCCTCGCGAGCTGGTGCTTCGGGTGCGCGCGATGCTTCGCCGCACCGGCCGCCCGGTCGGGCCCGGAGACGGGCACAGCTATGGCAACGGCGAGATCGTGATCGACGTACCAACACGACAGGTGCACATCGCCGGCCGGCTGGTCGAGCTGACCCCGACGGAGTGGACGATTCTGCTCGCGCTGACCGGCTCACCCGGCCGGGTCTACTCGCGGGGGGAGCTGGTCAATCGCGCACGCGGTGGAGAGTTCCTCGGCGCGGAGCGCAGTGTCGACTCACACATCAAGAACCTGCGCCGCAAGATCGAACGCGACCCGCGCAGCCCGACCGCTGTCCTGACCGTGCTCGGGGGCGGCTATCGCTTCGGGTTGACCCGCGATGTCTAGCCGGGTCGGCCTGCCGATCTGGCAGCGACTGACGATCACCTGTGTCACCGTCGCGCTCATCGCGGTGGCGATCGTCGCGGCGCTGTCCGCCGCGCTTGCCGAGCGCTACATCGACGTGCTGGTCCACCAGCGCCAGGATGACCTGACCCACTCGCTGCTCACCGCGGCCAAGTCGACGTACGCGACCGGCAAGCCGGGCTGGTTCGACGCCGACCTGCGGCCGGCGCTCAACCTCGCCGCGCAGAGCGGCACCGACGTGGCAGTGCTCGACAACCGTGGTGATGTCGTGGCATCGACGTTCGCCGACCCGGCCGGTGCGCCCGGCACGCAGCACCAGCCGATCGTCCAAGGTTCGCGCACGATCGGGACGCTCTACATCCGGTTCAACGGCCACGGTCTCGTGCAGTCCGCCGACGACCTGCGCCGGTCGTTGCTGTACGCCGAGCTGTTCTCGGCCGCAATCGCGGCGCTGGTCGCGGTGGCCGCCGCCGTGGTCGTCTCGCGCCGGGTGAGCACGCCGGTCCATCAGCTGACGGCCGCGGCCGGTGCGATGTCGCGAGGCAATCGTGGGGTTCGGTTGGGCGAGATGCCGGGCGCACCCAGCGACCTCCAGGAGCTGGCGACCACGTTCGACGGGATGGCGGACACGCTGGCGCGCCAGGAGCAGCTCCGCCGTGACCTGGTCGCCGACGTCGCGCATGAGCTGCGGACACCGGTCGCGGTCCTGCAGGCGAACTGCGAAGCGCTGCTCGACGGTGTGGTGGCACATACGCCTGAGCAGACGGCGTCGCTGCACGAGGAAACCGTGCGGCTCGCGTCGATGGTCGAGGACCTGCAAGCGCTGGCAAGCGCCGAAGCCGCAGCACTGCAGCTGTCGCACACGCGCTGCGATCTCGGCGAGATCGTCGGGGCCGCCACGAACGCGATGTCCCTGCACGCGCAGGCCGTCGACGTCACGCTGACGCGGGAGCTCGAACCCGTGCCGATCGACGGCGACTGCGTACGGATTCACCAGGTCACCACGAACCTGCTGTCCAACGCGCTGAAGTTCACGCCGCCGGGCGGATCGGTGCACGTGCGCGTGTGTGTGCAAGGCGACCAGGGCCTGCTGGTCGTGAGCGACACCGGCATCGGCATCGCGCCCGAGGACCTGCCGCACGTCCGCAGCCGGTTCTGGCGCAGCCCGGCCCACACCTCGACCCCGGGCACGGGGATCGGGCTCGCCATCGTGTCCGAGCTCGTGGCAGCACACGGCGGCACGCTGGACATCGCGAGCCACCCCGGCGCCGGCACCCGGGTCACGGTGTCGTTGCCGCTCCCCGAAGGCTGACGTCGTCGTCCGCGACTGCCTGACGTCGTACGTCGATGTGTGCAGACCAAGATCAACTCGCCGAGCGTGGCCTGCACACCCTCTCCGCACGTCTTCCACCGGTTCTGCACAGGCATTGGGTTTGCTTGGCGGAGCTCTACAGGAAGCGGCGGCAATGTGGGTCTGGGTCGTGCTCGCGGGACTGGCGTGCGGCGTGATGGCGGTCGCGGTCGTCGCCGTCCGATCCCGAGGGGTGGACCTGGCGTGCGGCCGGCTTCCGGGCGAAGACCCGGACCGGCGTCACGGCGGTCGGGCGGTGTGTGCGCGGGATCGGGCCGGTCGTCTGGCCCTGCGCCGGCGTACCTGCCTGACCGGCCTCGCGTGCCGGCTCCGGGGCCCCTCCCTCGACCGGAAGCTGGCCGCAGGACGAGCCCCGGAGTCCAGCCGTCTGCTCGCCGCGCGCGCCGAGCTGATCGCCTCGCCCGAAGGGTGCCGAGCGCTGGCCGAGGACTGGCAGCGGGCGGTGCAGTGGCCGCGACACCCGGGTGCGCTCTACACCGCGCGGCCCGGGGTGTGCCGCCGGCAGGTCGATCGGGCCGGTCCGGAGCTCGCTGACCTGCTGGAATGCCTGCTCGCGCCCGGCCCGAAGGCGGCGCAGGGCATCGCGGTCGCCGGGTTACTGCTCACCGACGGCACCGGTCCGTTGTACGACGGTCGCGGCGAGGCCGACCTCGCGACCGTGCTGCGTCGGGCTCGTCGGCAGATGGACCCTCAGCTGGCGCTGACGGACTGGAGCTGACCCCGCGATCGGCCGCTTGCCACACCGTCTCCACCGCGTGACCACCCGGTTGCCACGCGCCGGGTGCAGCCTCCGTATGACGGGTTCGCGGATCGAGAGGGGTTAGCAGGTGCGCTGGCGCAAGGGTGATCAGTCCGCGAGCACGATCGCCGAGGAGGCGGCAGCCGACCTGGCGGACAGCGACGGCCAGGACCCCACCGTCGGCGAGCCGGCCGCCGCGGAGCGCCGCTGCGCCCGCTGCGAGCGGATGATCTCCGGTCGCCAGGAGGCGCGGCGCACGGCCACCGGCGACTGGGTCCATCTGGCCTGCTGAGCGCGTGCCGGCGGCGAGCTGTCGGTCTGCGGTCATCGCTCGGATGGGCAGATCCGGACACCACGGTGCAAGCCGGATGCCAGACTCTGAGGGTGCCTACTCGATCGTCGACCGCGAACTGGGCGATGGGCGAGCGCCTGGTCCTCGACATCGGGGTCGACGCGGTGCGAGTAGGGCGCCGCTATGTCGAACGTCAGGTCCGTGAATACGGCTTAGGGGAGCTGGCCGCGGACGCCGAGCTGGTCGCGGCTGAGCTGCTGGCCAATGCGCGGCAGCACGGCGCCCCGCCGATCGCCGTCCGCGTCGGCACCGATGGTTCCGCGATCCGCATCGAGGTCGACGATGCGAGCGGGCGCGGGCCGGTGCGCACTCTCCCGAGCACGTCGAACATGACCGGTCGCGGCCTCGCCCTCGTGGCTGCACTGTGCGATCGATGGGGGGTCGGTCCGGCGCCCGCCGAGGGAAAGTCGGTGTGGTGCGAGCTTCGTCCGCACGCCAACGGGTCGCAGGTGCGCAACCGCGCGCTGGCCCGGGCTGGGTTCGTCGACGAGACGGCCGACCAGCGGCCGGCGGACACGACGTACACGGTCGAGCTCGGCGATGTCCCTACCGCCCTGCTGCTCGAGGCCAAGGCACACATCGACAACCTGGTCCGCGAGTTCTCGCTGGCCGCGACGTCACAGGCGAGCGGGGTCCACGCGCTCCCAGAGCACCTGGTCGAGCTGATCGAGACCGTCACCCACGAGTTCGACGACGCGCGGGCCGAGATCAAGCGCCAGGCCATCGCGGCGGCCGAGCGCGGTGACGAGCGCACGCACCTGGTGCTGCACCTGCCGGCTTCTGCCGCCGACGCCGGAGTCGCCTATCTGGCCGCGCTCGACCAGGCTGATGAGTACGCCCGTGCGTCCCGGTTGCTCACCCTCGCCGCGCCCGCCGATCACCGGCTCTTCCGGCACTGGTACGTCGAGAGCCTGATCAACCAGCTCCGTTCCCTTGCGGCCGGTACGCCGGCCCGGCCGGCGCGGCCGTTCGAGAGCGTGCTGCTCGAGGAGGTTCGGCGGTTGAGCGCCGCGCAACGCATCGGCGATCGGGCTGCGCGGCTGCATCGGGTCACTGCGGCGCTGGCCCGCGCGCGCACGCCGGAGGACGTCGGCAACGTCGTCGTCTCCGAGGGCGTCGCCGTGCTCGGCGCCTACGGTGGTGCGCTGATCACGGTGGCGGATGACGGTAAGCACCTGTCGGTGCCCGGTGTGGTCGGGTACCAGCAACGCATCGTTGGCCTGATCGGCGAGGAGACCGTCGACGACCCGCTGCCGGCCGCTACCGCCGTGCGGACCGGCGACGCGATGTGGATCGAGTCCCCGCACGAGCGCGACGAGCGCTTCCCGCAGCTCACCGGGCTCGAAGCCGACACCGTCGCGATGTGTGCGGTTCCACTGATCGTCGCCGACCACATCCTGGGTGCGCTGCGGTTCAGCTTCGACTCGCCGAAGCTGTTCGACCGTGACGAGCGCTCGTTCGTATTGGCGCTGGCGGCCTACACCGCGCAGACCTTGCTGCGCACGGAGCTCTATCAAGCCGAGCGGGAGGCAGCGTTACAGCTGCAGCGCGCGCTGCTGCCGGACCGCGTGGTCGACGTGCCCGGGTGGCTGGTGGCGGCGCACTACAGCCCGGCCGGCCAGAACGAGGCCGGCGGCGACTTCTACGACCTGATTCCGCTCCCCGACGGGCGGTTCGTCGCGGTCGTCGGCGACGTGATGGGCAGAGGGCTCGAGGCCGCAGCCGCGATGGGTCAGGTTCGTACGACGATCCGGGCGTATGCGGTCGACGATCCCGACCCGGTCCGCGTGTTCGGACGGGTTGCGGGCTACTTCGAGGCACTCGACGTGCCCCAGCTCGTGACCGTGCTCTACCTGCTCATCGACCCCGCGGAGGGCACGGTCGACGTTGCGAACGCCGGCCATCTCCCGCCGATCCTCGTGAGCGAGGGCGGCGCCGAGATCGTGGAGGTCGGTGTCGACCTGCCGTTCGGGGTCGGCGGACTCGACTGGTCGGCTTCCCGGCTGGTCGTCGCGCCCGGCAGCGAGCTGATCGCCTTCACCGATGGGCTGGTCGAGCGCCGGGGTGAGGACATCGACCTCGGCATCGCGCGGGTGGTGGCCGCGGTCACCAGGTCGACCGCGCGGACGCCGGCGGCCCGCGTGCGCGAGCTGGTCGACCTGGTCCTCACCGATGACGCACATGACGACGACGTGACGGCGCTCGCGTTGCGGCGGCTGCCCACGACGACCGCCCAAGGAGCAGCCGCCGGCCACTGACGTCGAACCGCGACTCAGCTGCGGTGCTGGTCTGGCTGGCGCTCGAGAAGGGTCGGGATCGGCGGGCCGAAGCCGAACCGGTAGTAGAGGCTGGGAGCGTCGGTCGAGTGCAGCAGCCAGCGAAACGATGCGCCCGGACCGCCGTCGACGATCTCGTGCACCACCCATTTGCCCAGCCCGCGGCCACGATGGTCGTGGACGACGAAGACATCGGCGAGGTACGCGATCGACAGCCCGTCGGACACCGCGCGGGCGAACCCGACCTGGGCGCCGGTCGCGGAGTCGTAGCAGCCGACCACCCGCCAGGCGGTGCACACCTGGGTCTCGACGTCGGCCCTGGACCGCCAGCGCGCCCAGTAGGCATGTTCGGACAAGAAGCGCCACACCACGTCGAGGTCGACCCGTTCGACGTCGTCGTCGACCTCGTACCCGGCGCAGATGTACGGCGAGTCCACGCGCGACATCGTGCCAGTCGCCGCCCGGCGACGGCGACCGGCCTCGCCGGTGCTCGGCGTGCTTAGATCCGGCGGAAGTCCTGGCGCGCAAGCCGCGGCGCCCGGCGCGGCGGCAACGCTCCGGGAGTGAGCTCGAGCAACCGGACCACCCGGAACCGGTGTGGCCGCCACGGTTCGTAGAACGCCTCGACCTCATCCTCGTCGAGCCGGCGACCGGCAAGCGCCCACCCGGTCATGGCCGCCAGGTGGAAGTCGCCGATCGGCAGCGCGTCGGCGTCGCCGAGGGCACGGTGGCCGACCTGCGCCGCGGTCCACGGCCCGACTCCGGTGATGTCTCGGAGCATTCGATAGACCAGGTCGCGTCCCCCTGCGGCCGCTGCCCGGTCCAGCCGGTCGGCCTCCCGCGCACAGGACTGCGCGACCCGAGCCCGGCGGATCTCGACCCCGGCTCGATGCCACTCCCACACCGGGATGCCAGCCCACTGCGCCGCCGTCGGCGGCACCCGCATCCCGGCCGGCGCCGGGCCGGGAGCGGGATCGCCGTACCTGGCCACCAGCCGTCGCCAGGCCGCGGCGGCGTCGAGCCCGATGACCTTCTGCTCCAGGATCGCTGGAATCAGCGCCTCGAGGATTCGGCCGCTTGCCGGGATCCGCAAGCCGCCGAACCGGGCGTGCGCTGCCGCGAGCAACGGATGCCCGGGCTCGAAGTCGGCGGGGTCGTCGTCCGCGCCGAGCAGTTGCGGCAGCCCGCCGACCAGCTCCGCCGCACCCGGTCCCCACGCGTGTGCCGTGATCTCGCCGCGGTGTGGTTGCTCGATCCGGTAGGTCACGGGACCGGTCGCCATTCGGGAGGTTCGCCAGACCGCGCCGTCCGGCAGCTCCCGGTGGCACGGGTCGCCGCGATGATGCGCGAGCAAGGACACCGTGAGCCGGGCGTCGACAGCCTGCGAGGGCCGCCACACGGTGTGCGCGTCGGCCCGGTCCGGTTGAGGCGCGGTTTGCCGCGGGACCGGACCGGCCGGATCCGGTCGGATCGCGGCCGACGCAGCCGCAGGAGCACTCCGAGGCATCGGCCCAGCCTGCCATCCGCAGCCGACCCGCGGCGCGTCATGGGTAGCGTCGTGGGACTGTGTCGCGCGACAACGCGGCGGCAGCCGATGGCGGCGACGGGGGAGGGCGAGCACGCTGAGCACCGACCGGCCGGACGGCGTCGACCCGGACCTCGGACTCAACGCCACCCGCTCGCCGTACGACGCGGCGGCAACCGCGCCGTGGTGGGACGAGGCGGAGCGGCCGAGGCACACCGTCGATCCGCCGCCGGCCGGCTACACCGAGACCGGCCGCATGGTCGGCCGGCACCTGATCGACATCCATGACCACCTGCGCGGCGAGCTGGCCGAGCTGCGCGAGCTCGTCTCGCGGCTCGCCGCCGGCACGGCCGATCCAGCGGCAGCGCGCGGGGCGATTGCCCGGATGACCATTCGTTCCAACAACTGGACCGTCGGCGCCTACTGCGCGTCGTACTGCCGAGTGGTGACCGGGCATCACACGCTCGAGGACCAGGCGGTGTTCCCGCATCTGCGGCGCAGCGAGCCCGCCCTCGCGCCGGTGCTCGACCGGCTGGCGTCGGAACACGTGGTGATCCACGGTGTGCTCGAGGAGCTGGATCGGGCGTTCGTGACGTTCATCGCCGATCCTGGCGACTTCCGGGTGATCGAGGACGCGATGGATGCCCTCGAATGCACGCTGCTGTCGCACCTGTCCTACGAGGAGTCGCAGCTGCTCGAGCCGTTGGCCCGGCTGGGCTTCTACCCCGACCAGGTGGGCTGAACGGGCCAGTCTGGACCGGCCGGATGGGCTAGTGGTACCGTTTCCACGCCCACCACAGAGCGCGGTTGCCGATCTCCAGCGTCCGCTTGCCGGGTGCTGGCGTCTTCTCCGAGGTGCCATGGCTGTCGGGTTTGCCTTCACATCACGCGCGGCTGAGCTGCTGAACCTGGTCATCGAGCGGCTGGCCGCCGAGTTCCCGTCGATGCCGCGCGGGCAGATCGAGCGCTGCGTCGGGGTCGCCCGCGACTCCGCGAACGCCAGCGCGAGCGACCTCACCGCCTACGCGAACATCGTCGAGGCGCTGGCCCGCAACTACCTCGAGACCTTGCAGGCGGTTCGCGGGAAAGCCTGACGCAGGCCCGGCGTGCGCACGGATTTCCCCCGTCGAGTGCCAGACTGAGTCGCGTGAACGAGTTGCCGCCGGAAGTTGCCGAGCAGGCACAGCGCCGGTTACGCGCCGCCCGCGCCCTCGACATGCGCAACAACCGGTACGGCGCCGCCTCCTCCTACATCGCGTGGGCGCTGGAAATCCTGCTCGGCTTTGATGCGCTCGACACCGCCGTCAGCCTTGCCGACGGCGCGACTGTCGAGGCGCTCGTCGCCGGGCACCTTCCGGTCGCGCAGGACGATCTCGAGCGGCTGCGCGGGGAGGTCCGGTCGACGATCGCCGGCGTCGAGGCGGCGAGTGATCCGGCGCCCCGCGCAATCGAGGCCGCGACCCAGATCCGGTCCGCGATGGAGCTGATCGAGAAGGCCGTGGGCGCCGGCTGACCGACGTCGGAGCGTCGGCCCGAGCCCGGCCCGCGTCGCGTGGGCCACACTTGAGGGATGGCTGCCCAGGCGGACGTCGCGCGCGCAACCGCCTTGCTGCGGGCCGCGGGGCAGCGCGTGACCAAGCCGAGGGTTGCCTTGCTCGCCTGCGTGATCGCCGCCGACGGGCGGCACCTGTCCGCCGACGCGCTGCTCGAGCAGGTCGCGGACAGTGACCCGCCGATCCACCGGGCGACGGTCTACCGCACGCTCGAAGGGCTGACTGCAGCCGGTGTCCTGCGCCACGTCCACCTCGACCGCGGGCTCACGGCGTACCACCTCACGACTCCGCGATCGACCAACCACGGTCGGCCCGAGCACCTGCATGCTCAGTGCTCTCAGTGCGGGTCGATCACCGACCTGCCGGCACACGTTCTCGGCGACACCGCGATGCGGATCCGCAAGGTCAGCGGCTTCCGGCTGGACGCCACCCACGTGGCGCTGTCCGGCCGCTGCCGCAACTGCTCCGGCTAGTAGAGCGCTGTCACTCGACTGGGTGAATCGGGGACACGCCTGTCGAGTAAGTTGACATTCTCAAGTGGGTTACCTAAGAATACTCCCCGTGCCGCGTCTGGAGGTGCTCGTCGAGCGCCGGTACGTCGACTTCAAGCGGCTCTGCGGGTATCTGTGTCGCCCCGGTTGCGCCGACCGCGCTGCCTGACCGGCAGCCGGCGTCGCTCGGCACCAACCAGGCGGTTCGTCGCCGGTGGGCCGAACCCTCTCGACTCTTCCTGCTCGTTCTGACGACCCATGAAAGGGAACGCTCTAGTGAGAACCAAGACAAAGGCCAAGATCGGTCTCGCCGCGCTCGGAGCGTCCGTGCTGGCGCTCGGCGCGACGCTCCCGGCGTACGCCGACTACCAGCCGAGCGCCTCCGACATCGTCGGAGTCGGCGGCGACACACCGCAGTTCGACCTCCAGTTCGGCGCGGATGGCGACACTCTCGGCGACCTGGGCTTCAACTCCACCGGTGCTTTCAACCGGCTGGTGACCTTCGACGCGACGGCTGACGGCAATGCCCGGCAGGCCTACGCGCAAGGCAGCACGGAGACGGCGCCGGTCCCGCTGAACCCGACCGACGTCCTGCGGGCCGGCACCAGCCCGGTCCAACGGATCTCCAGCAGCGGCGCGGCGCTCACCGCGTTGCTGGCCGACACCTCGACCCCGGAGAAGATCAACTTCATCTTCACCGCCAGCCTGCCGACGGCCGCGCAGCAGAGCCAGGCGGCCACCAACGGGTGGGGGTACCTGCACGTGGTCGAGATCGGCACCGACTCCGTGCAGATCGCGGCGGACACGACGACCAACGCGCCGACCGGCCTCTCGATCAACGAGTTGCTCAGCATCTACACCGGTCAGGTCACGAAGTGGAACCAGCTGCCCGGTAACTCCAGCGGCTCCTCGGACACGATCATTCCGCTGATTCCGCCGTCCAGTTCCTCCATCTACAAAACCTTCATCGCGGACCTTACGACCGCGAACGGCAACACCAAGCCGACGCTCGCCGCATCCGTCCAGACGGTCGAGCAGAACGATCCGACCGCTGTCACCGGCGCGACGACGCCAGCGGATGCGATCGTGCCGTTCTCGAGTGCCCGGTTGAACCTCTACAAGAGCGGCTACTTCCACAACCCCAGCACCGCGTTCCCCGGGGGTTCGGCGCTCAGCCCCGGCATCTCGCTGCTCAGCGGGACTCCGGGCGACGGCAACTCGGCGTATGCCTCGCCGGTCGACCACTACGTGATCTTCCGGCAGAGCGACGCGACGTCCTCCGCTCCGATGGAGCCTGGTGGTTCCCGCAACTGGGTGCAGACCTTGTTCTCGAACCAGAGCGCGCCGAGCAGCCCCTTCTTCGCGAAGGGCACCGGCCAAGCGTTGATCGCCGCCGCGGGGACCACCCCCGTGTACAACGACCTCGGGGACAGGTCCTCCGGCTGACCGATCCGCTCCCCGGCGGGCGCCGCCCGCGCTGCGCCCGCCGGGGAGGTGCACCCCCCACCACCTGAGCTCACGACCCGCGACGGGTGGCTCAATGCTGCCTATAACTTGACTTAACCGATTGGGATGATACAGATGAAACGACTCTTGACCTCGGTCGCCGCAGTGGCGGTGGCCACGGTTGCCGCCGGCGGGCTGGTGGTGGGTTCCGCCGGCAGCGCTGCCGCCACCGGCGGCGCGCCGCCCTGGGAGCCGGACAGCGGCTCCGTCGGCAGCCTGACCTTCTACGACGCCGCCGGCACCCCGGTCACCGGCGGCAGTATCAACGACGCGCCGATCGCGGCGTACGTGCAGGGCTCGACCCAGATCCGCTCCGGGGACACGAAGGCGACGCTGCTGGGCTACACACCGGTCAGCGGGCAGGTGCCCGGCCAGTGGAGCGGCGAGGCACTGAGCTCGTCGACGGTCTACCCGAACACCAACGCGCCGGCGCCGCTGAACTCCTCGTCCCTGCCGCTCGTCACGGGGTCGGGCGGTGATGAGAGCCTGGCGACCTACATCGCGGACTTCCCGAACACCGACACGTCGACGACCGACGGCTACGCCGGTCTGTACCAGTTGCGGCTGAAGACGTCCGTCGCCGGGCAGAGCCCGACGACCAGCTACGACTCGGTGGACATCCAGGTCACCGGAAGCTCCTGGTCGGTCGTCTACCCGGCTCCGGTTGCGACACCGACGACCACGACTCTGGGCACGAGCCCGACCAGCCCGCAGGAGGCCGGCACCCCGGTGACGCTGACGGCGACGGTG
>DATJSI010000081.1 GCA_035504215.1 Mycobacteriales bacterium | reverse complement strand
CGATCGGGCTCATCACAGCGGATACCGGCGCGCCGGCACCGACCGTGGGCGCTCTGTCCGCTATGGGGATCTCGTGAACCGTCATGTCCCTATCGTCCGGCTCAGGGTGGCCGTTGCCTACCGACCTTGGTCCCCTGTGTTGAGGACCTGCGGACCTTCCGCGGGTGAGGCCGCGCAGGCACCCTGAAAGCAACGCAAGCCCGATCGGAGGCCCAGATGACGCCCCCCGAGGTGAGCTCCCGAGTGGTGACCGCCGCCGACGTGATGAGCTCGCCCGTCATCACCGTCCCGGCAACGGGCACGATCTGGGATGCCTGGTCCGTGCTCGTCAGCTGCGGGGTTCGCCACGCCGTTGTGGTGTCCGGCGCTCGCTGCGTGGGCGTCGTCGACGACCGCTTGCTGGTGCAGGCCTGGCAGCAGGGACCCTCGGCGCTGCGCACGCGCGCGATCAAGGGGTTGCTTGCCGAGCGGACCTCGTGCGTGCTGCCGGAGACCGAGATCGGCGAGGTCGCCGCGCTGATGAACCTCGAACGGCTGGACGCGGTGCCGGTCGTCGACGGCACTGGCCGGTTGATCGGGCTGCTCACCGCCGGAGACATTGTGCACGCGGTGGCGCGCTACGGACTTCACGACGAGCTGCATCTGGTGAGCCTGGGATCGAGCGATGACGATGAACAGCACTGAGCGCATGACGGGGGAGGCGGTCGTGCGCGAGATGTCCCGAGCCGAGTGTCTGGAGGCGCTCCGCTCGCAGCGCCTGGGGCGCATCGCGATCAGCCAGAATGCGTTGCCGTCGATCCTGCCGGTGAACTACGCGATGGACGTCGCCAACATCGTCTTCCGGACCAGCGCGGGTAGCGCTCTGGCGCGGGCCTGCAACAAGACGATCGTGGCTTTCGAGATCGACCGCTACGAGCCGGCGACGGGCACCGGCTGGAGCGTCGTCGTTGTCGGCGCTGCTGATGCGCTGAGCGGTGGCGACTGGCTGCGTGCGGTCGAGCTCGGCCTGCCCAGCGCGGCTGCAGCCGACGGTGAGGTGTTTATCCGGATCACGCCGGGCATGATCACCGGCCGCGTGGTCGGCAGCATGCCGGTCGTCTACGAGATCTAGACCCCACCGCGCCATTCTGCGCGGACCGGCCTGAAACGCCGTACGGTAGGCACGTGACGGAACCGATCCGGGTGTTCCTCTGCGACGACCACGAGGTGGTCCGGCGCGGGGTGAAGGACATGCTCGAGGCGGACGGCGACATCACCGTCGTAGGTGAGGCATCGTCGGCATCCGAAGCCCTTGCCCGCATACCCGCGTTGCGGCCGCAGGTCGCGGTGCTCGACGTCCGGCTGCCCGACGGCAGCGGCGTGGCGGTCTGCCGTGACCTGCGCAGCGCGATGCCCGATCTGTCCTGCCTGATGCTGACCTCGTTCGCCGACGACGAGGCGATGCTCGACGCGATCATGGCCGGGGCGCAGGGATTCGTGCTCAAGCAGATTCGGGGGTCCGACCTGGTCAACGCCGTCCGCACGGTGGCGGCCGGCGGTTCCCTGCTCGACGCCACCGCCACCCGCCGCGTGATGGAACGGTTGCGCGCCCACGGTGAGACCCAGGACCGGTTGGCCGGGCTGTCCGAGCAGGAACGCAAGGTCCTCGACCTGATCGGCGAGGGTCTGACCAACCGGCAGATCGGCGAGCGGATGTTCCTTGCCGAGAAGACGGTCAAGAACTACGTCTCGAACGTGCTGGCCAAGCTCGGCCTGGAACGCCGTACCCAGGCGGCGATCCTCGCCCACGAGGTGCATCGGCAGACCATCGAGGAGTAGCCGGCCGCCGCGCTAGACGGTCACCTCCGCGCGGTGCCACCGCACGAGCAGCGGAGTGCGCGCCTCGCGGGCGACCGCCATCGACACGCTGTGCGTCATGGCGTAGACCGACCGGGGTTCGGCGCCGGGCGCCAGTGCGAGCACGGTGCCGGCGCGCCGGTCGGCGTACCTCACCAGCGCGTCGGCCGGATCCTCGTCGTCGAGCGCCTCCGCGGTCACCGGCACGCTGGCGGGCGGAAGGTCGTCGAAGATCGCAGCCATGACGTGGTACGTGTCGTCCTCACCCGGGCGCAGCTTGCCGTGACCCTTGACGGAGACAACCACGAGTGGGACGCCGACCAGATCGGCGAGCGCCAACCCTTCGCGGAGCATCGTGTGGTCCGGAGCGGCCGCGTCGATGCACGCCGCCACCCGCCGAATGGTGCCGTTGCGCTGCGCGTCGAAGTGCTGGGGTACGACGAGAACGGATCGCGAAGCGGTCATGAGAAGCCGGTCGCACAGCACCCCCCACGCGCGTTCGGGATGTTGGCTGCGCCCATGGCTCGCCATCACCGTCAAGGCCCCCGGGCTGGCCTCGATCCGCGCCTGAAGCGCTCCGGCGACGTCCTCGCCGCCGAGGACCTCGACCGCGACCGGCAGCCCCGCCACCGAGGTACGGATGAGCAGAGGCACTTCGCTGGCGATCTGCTCTGCCGGCGCGGTGGGGTCGACATACACCGGAACGATCGCGGCCGCCAGCCGGTCGCCCAGCGAGCGGGCGACGGGAAGCGCTCGCCAGGCTTCATGCGACAGGTCCACCGGCATCAGCACCTCGGCGATGCGGCTGGCCGGCGTGACGCTCATCGGACTAGCGCACTACCACGATCGGACAGCTCGCGTGATGCACGCAGTACGAGCTCACCGACCCCAGCAGCAGGCTGCTAACCGCGCCATGACCCTGACTGCCGACCACGAGCGCGTCCGCGCCCTCGGCCGAAGCAACGAGCGCAGGTCCGGGCGCACCCTCGACGACCCGGGTCTCGACCCGGTCGGCGGGCACTGCCATCGCACCCTTCACCTTGTTGACCAGTGCGTCGGCTTCCTCGTGCGGGTGGTAGCCCTCGAACATCATCGGCTGGCCATAGGCCTGCGCGTGCTCCCACGCGATGACGAGCCGCAACGTGGCACCCGACGCGGTGGCGTAGCGCTCGGCCCAGTCGACGGCCTGCTGACTCTCCGGTGACCCATCGACGCCGACGACGACGATCGGGGCTTGGTCGTTCGCCATTTCTCCTCCTCAGAACGTTCTCGATTGCATCGTTGTGATCGCGGTCGACCGCCTAACGCGGGCGCGCGGACGGTACGACCACGACCGGGACGTGTGCATGGTGGACGCAGTACGCGCTCACCGAGCCGGGCAGCCGCTCGCCGATCGCGGTGTGTCCACGGTGGCCGACGACAAGCAGGGCGGCGCCGCGGCTGACCTCCACCAGCACCTCGCCCGCCGGCCCCATCGGGACCAGGGTTTCGACCCGCTCGGGCGGCACAGCCACACCGGTGGCCGCCTTCTCGGCGACCTCACGGGCGGCGACTACGGGCTCATAGCCCTCGTGCGGCACGGGATGCCCGAACGAGGTGGGTACCTGCCAGGCGCACACCAGCCGCAGCCCGTAACCTGCAGCCACGGCATAGGCCTCGGCCCAGCGCAGGGCGAGCTCGGAGTTGGTCGAGCCGTCGATACCAACGACGACGATGGGGGACCGATCCGCCGATGTCATCTCAAAGACCTCCTCTAGGCAGGCGCTAGTCTCACTCGCCGTCACCGTCACTCAATAGGGCCGAAGGTCCCGGCGGCGGTGGGCTAAGGGTGGGTATCGATGAGCGCCGTGATCAGCGTGACGGACCTCACTGTCGCGCGCGGCGGCCGAACAGTGCTGCACGAGGTGTCGTTCGAGGTCGAAGCCGGCACGGTCACGGGACTGCTCGGGCCGAGTGGCTGCGGGAAGACCACGCTGATGCGTTGCCTGGTCGGTGTGCAGCTGATCGCCGGCGGCTCGGTCCAGGTGCTCGGTCAGCCCGCCGGCTCGCCACCGCTTCGATCCGCGGTCGGCTACGTCACCCAGAGCCCCGCGATCTACAGCGACCTGACCCTGCGCGAGAACTTGCGCTACTTTGCCCGCGTGCTGGGCGCGAGCCGTGATCAGATCGGCCGAGTGGTCGAGCAGGTCGACCTGTCCGCGCAGATCGACCAGGTCGTCGCCAGCATGTCGGGAGGCGAACGTGCCCGAGCATCGCTCGCCTCCGCGCTGCTCGGTGCGCCGCGGGTTCTTGTCCTCGACGAGCCGACCGTCGGACTCGATCCCGTCCTTCGGCGCAGCCTGTGGAGCACGTTCCGGGAGCTCGCCGACAGCGGCGTCGCGCTGATCGTGTCCAGTCATGTCATGGACGAGGCGGAGCGATGCCAACGCCTGCTGCTGATGCGGTCCGGCCGGATCGTCGCCGACTCGACCCCCAGTGGCCTGCTGGAGTCGACCGGATGCGAGACGGTCGAGGCGGCGTTCCTGCACATCGCCGACAGCCTGGATGCGGCATGAATCCGCGCCTCACTGCGGCAACCACCCGGCGCGTGCTGACCCAGCTCCGTCGCGACCCCCGCACGGTTGCCTTGATGCTGGTCGTGCCGTGCGTACTGATGATCCTGCTTCGCTACGTCTTCACCGGATCGTCGGTGATCTTCGACCGGATCGGCCCCGAGCTGCTCGGCATCTTCCCGTTCACGACGATGTTCGTCGTCACGTCGGTGTCGACGCTTCGGGAGCGCACTACCGGCACGCTCGAACGGCTCCTGACGCTGCCGATTGCCAAGCTCGACGTGATCTGTGGCTACGCACTCGCCTTCGGGTTGGCGGGGCTGGTCCAGGTCGGCCTGGCCAGCACGGTCGCGCTCGGCTTGCTCGGAATGTCCGTCGAGGGCGGGGTTCCCGTCGTCGTGCTCTTCGCGGTGTGCAACGCGCTGCTGGGGACCGGGCTCGGGTTGTTCCTCTCGGCATTCGCTCGCACCGAGTTCCAAGCGGTGCAGTTCCTGCCCGCGACGGTGCTCCCGCAGATCCTGCTCGGCGGCCTGCTCACGCCCCGCGACCGCATGTCGCCGGTGCTGCACGGCCTGTCGGACGTGCTGCCGCTGAGCTACGCGATCGACGCGATGAACCGGGTCACGACCAGCACCGGATGGAGCAGCGGGATGACCACCGACCTGGCCGTGGTCCTCGGCAGCTTTCTCGCGGCGGTCGGACTCGGCGCGGCGACCTTACGCCGTCGCACGCCGTAGTTTGGCGCTCAGCGGACGACGACGACGGGCACCTTCGAGTGGTGCACGCAGTACGCACTCACGGAGCCGAGCAGCGCACTGACCGCGGCGTTGTGCCCACGGGAGCCGACCACGATGAGATCCGCATCGGATGAGGCGTCGACCAACACCGGGCCGGCGCTCCCCTCGAGCACTGCTACTTCGACTCGATCCGCCGGCAGCTGGAGCTCGGCTACCGCTCGCTCGGCCAGATCCTTGGCGTCGACCTCCGGCGCATAGTCGGCACAGCCGATCGGATAGCCGTACGAGATCGGCCACGTCCAGGCCGCGACTACCCGAACGGTCGCGTCGGTAGCGGATGCGAAGCGCGCGGCCCAGTCGAGCGCGGCGCGGGCGTCGGCCGACCCGTCGTACCCGACCACGATCCGCTGGCGCTTACCCAATGCGGTCATGGTGTCCTCCTCCGTTCAGGTCCACCCTGCCCCGGTTCGCCATGGCTTGGGCAGGGCCAAAGGTCCTGACCGTGCGCTCGAAGGTCCCGATGCGATCGGCACGCTTGCCGCCGGCCGAGCGAGCCGATCGGCCCCGCCCCTAGGCCCGCACGCCGGCGGGTCGCGCGTGCCCGTCCACGATCTCGATGACCTCATCCATTGCATCGAGCCCGTGCGTGTCGTGGGTGATGAGCAGGGTGGTGCGGCCGGCAGTGATCGCGAGCACGTCGCGCATGACCTCGGCGGCGGTCGCGGGATCGAGATGCGCGGTCGGTTCGTCCAGGATCAGCACCGCCGGATCGGCGAGGACCGCCCGCGCCAGTGCGAGCCGCTGCCGCTGCCCGCCGGACATCGCGACGCCGTGCGGGCCGACCTCCGTATCGAGCCCGTGCGGGAGCTCGGCCACCCAGCTCGACAGCCGCACGGTGCGCAGCGCGCTCATTAGCTGCTCGTCATCCGCGGCGGGACGCGCCAGCCGGAGGTTCTCCCTCACGGTCGAATCGAAGACGTGCGGATCGGCGATACACCCGCTGACATGTTGCCGGACGTCGTCCCCGGCGAGGGCTGACGCATCGACACCGTTGATCAGCACGACGCCCGAGTCCGGATCGAGCAACCGCAACAGGAGCGCGGCCAGCGTGCTCTTCCCCGATCCTGACCGGCCGACCACCCCAACCCGCCGGCCGGGGGCGAGATCGAGATCCAGATCGTGCAGCACGTCACTACGAGCGCCGGGATAGCGGGCGGTGACCCGTTGCACGTTGATCCGCACCGGGCCCGGCGGGAACGGCAACGGCTCGGCCGGCTCGGCGACCGGAGCCGGTGCGTCGAGCACCGCGAACACACGCCGCGCCGACGCCCGAACGGATGCCAGCGCGATCGCCGCAGCGGGCAGCGCCGAGGTGAGCTCGAAGGCGGCGAGAGCGGTGAGGACGATCACCGCGAGCGGTACCGTGCCGAGGGTGCCGCGATGCGAAGCCGCCACCCCGAAGAACAGGACACCGAAGACCGTCAGGCCGCTGACCATGGTCGCGCCACCGGCGCCGATCGCATTCGCGATCGCCGCCCGCCTCGACATCCGCAACAGCTCGCGGTCGCGTTCGGCGATGCGATCGAGCGCCTGCGCCGTAGCGCCGTACGCGATCAGCTCGGCAGATCCGTCCACGAGGTCGACGGTCGCGGAGGCAAGCTCGCCGCGAAGGGCCGCAGTCGACCGGGCCGGACGGCGGCCGAGCAGGTAGGCGATGGCCGGCAAGCCGATGCCGGCAACCAGGAGGCCGGCCAGCAGTACGGCGCCGCCGGGCGCAAAGACCGCGACCGAGAAGACCACCGTCACGGCGCCGATAAGGGCAGCCACGAGCGGCGGCGTGATCCCTCGGATGAACAGGTCCTGGACCGCGTCCACGTCTGCCACGAACCGACCGACCAGCTCCCCACCGGTGAGCCCGCGGAGCCCGGCCGGCGCCAGTCGCTCGAGCCGGGCGTACACGGATGCCCGAAGGTCGGACAGCACGCGCAGCGCCGCGTCGTGTCCGGCGAGGCGCTCGACGTAGCGGCTGATCCCCCGCGTGATGCCGAGCGCACGCACGGCGACGATCGCGATCGACAGCGCAACCAGGTTGGGGTGCTGCGACGCTCGCGAGAGCAGGAACCCCGACGCGGCCATCAGCCCGATCGCGGCGCCGACGGTCAGCGCGCCCGCGGCAACGGCGAGAGCCAGGGTGAGCCGAACCGGGCGGCCGAGTGTCAACAGCCTCAGCTGGGGCCGACGCGCGACCGGAAGCGCTTGCGCCGTCATCAGGCCACCGCCGGAACTCGTGCGCCAGTCGCATAGTCGCCGGCCACCCGGCCGTGATCCAAGATCACGACGCGGTCGACGAGGTCGTGCCAGCGGTTGTCGTGGGTGACGACAATCAGGGAGCGGCCGCTCGCGAGGCGCTCGACGGCGGCCCGAAGCGCGGTGGCGGTCTCCGGGTCGAGGTGCGCGCCGGGCTCGTCGAGCAGGACGAGTGGGGCATCGCGGAGAAACGCGCGGGCCAGCGCCAGCCGCTGCCGTTGCCCGGTCGAGAGGGTCAGGCCACGGTCGCCGAGCACGGTCTCGTACCCGGCCGGAAGCCCAGCGACGACCTCGGCAAAGCCGGCCGCCGCCGCGGCCGCGCGAACGGCGGCATCCTCCGCGTCCGGCTGTCCGAGCCGAATGTTGTCCGCGACCGTGCCGGCAAAGATCCGCGGCGCCTGCGGCACCCATGCGACCTGCGCCCGCAGCCGCTCGACGTCGAGGTCGCGGTAGGGACGGGAGCCGATGGACACGTCGCCGCCGGTCGGCTGGACGAAGCCGAGGAGCACAGCCAGCACGGTCGACTTGCCGGCGCCGGAAGGACCCGAAAGGGCCACCCGCTCCCCCGGGTCGACTGCCAGGCGGATGCTGTCGAGGGCGTTGTCGGAGCGGTCGTCGTAGCGGACGGTCACCCCGTCGAGCCGGATCGAGTCATGGCGCAGGTCACAGCGAGCGGAACTGGGGAGGTCGTTGCTCGGGTGCTCGAGGATGTCGAGCGCATCATTGACCGCCGCGACTCCGTCGGCGCTCGCATGGAAGCTCGCCCCGACCGCGCGAAGCGGTAGGTATGCCTCGGGTGTCAGCAGCAGCACGAGCAGCGCGGTCTGGTACGCCAGGTCACCGTTGAGCAGGCGCAGGCCGACCTCGACGGCGACGACCGCCGTAGCCAGCGTCGCAAGCAGCTCGAGAACGAGCGCGGAGATGAACGCCACGCGCAGGGTGGCCATCGTCGTACGCCGGTAGGAGTCGCTGACCTTGCGGATCAGCTCCACTTGCGCCTTTGCCCGCCCGAACACCTTGAGCGTCGGCAGGCCTTCGACGACGTCGAGGAAGTGCCCGCCGAGCCGGGACAAGGAGCGCCACTGCCGCTCGGTACGCGCCCGGGTGTGCAGGCCGACCAAGATCATGAAAACCGGGATCAACGGAATCGTCGAGCCGATCGTCACGGCCGAGATGAAGTCCGCGCCCGCGACCCGGGCCAGCACGACTGCCGGCACGAACGTCGCGAGCACGAGTTGCGGAAGGTAGCGCGCGAAGTAGCCGTCGAGCGCGTCGAGGCCCTTCGTCATCAGCGTCGTGACCTCACCGGACCGCTCGCGCCCGGTCCAGGCCGGGCCGAGGGCGAGCACCTTCGCGGCAAGATCGCGTCGAAGTGTCGACCGGACGGCAGCGGCCGCGCGCAGCGCGCCGACCTCGCCGGCATAGGCCAACACCCCGCGCGCCACCAGGACGGCGAGCAGAGCGATCAGCTCGTCGCGCAGCCGGCTGACCCCCCGGTCGGCGTGCACGATCAGCCCGGCGAGCAAGGTCGCCTGTGCGACCACCAGGCCGGCAGTGAGGCAGCCCGATGCGACGACTACTCCGAGGTAGCGCCGAGCCGGCGCTGCCCGCCGGAGGAGCCTCGGATCGAGCGGTTTCACGACCCGCTCGGGGCAACCACGCCCGACGCCTCACCGGACCGCGGTCCGGGCACGGGTGGTACGACGCCGCCGCCCGGGATGTCCGCCCGGCGCAGCCGCTTGCGGAACACCCAGTACGTCCACGCCTGGTAGACGAGAACCACAGGGGTCGCGAAGCCCGCCACCCAGGTCATGACGCCGAGGGTGTACGGCGAGCTCGAGGCGTTGTGCACCGTCAGGCTGTCCGCAGCGCTGGTGCTCGACGGCATCACGTTCGGCCATAGATCGGCGAACAGCGTGCACACCACGAACGCCAGCGCCGCAGCCGTGGCGATGAACGCCCACCCTTCGCGTCCGCGCAGGGTCGAGAGGAACGCCCCGATCAGCGCCACTGCAGCCGCGGCGGCGAGCACATCTGCGGCCGCTCGGCCGTGCTGGGCCTGCACGATCGCGAGGTACAGGCCGCCGCCCGCGATCGCAACCGCAGCGAGCCGGTTCGCCAGGGCACGAGCACGGTGCCGAAGGTCGCCGTCGGTCTTCAACGAGAGGAACACGGCACCATGGAGCGCAAACGCGACCGTGGTCACGACGCCCCCGAGCAGCGAGATCGGGTTCAGCAGCGTGAGCAGCGTGCCGGTGAAGTGGTGGGCAGCGTTCAGCGGCACGCCGCGCACCACGTTGGTGAACGCGACACCCCAGAGGAACGCCGGAAGGAAGCTGCTCACGCCGATCGCGATGTCCCACCGCTGCCGCCACTGGTCGGTGTCGACCTTGCCGCGGTACTCGAAGGCGACAGCGCGGACGATCAGGCCCACGAGGATGAGCAGGAGCGCCAGGTAGAAGCCCGAGAACATCGCGGCGTACCACTCGGGAAAGGCGGCGAACGTCGCCCCGCCCGCTACCAGGAGCCACACCTCGTTGCCGTCCCAGACCGGACCGATCGCGTTGAGACAGAGCCGGCGGTCGACGTTGTCGCGGCCGAGCACCATCAGCAGCATGCCGACCCCGAGATCGAACCCGTCGAGGACGAAGTAGCCGGTCCAGAGCACGGCGATGAGAACGAACCAGAGCGTGGTGAGGTGCATGTCGACCGCTCCCGGCCTAGTAGGAGAACGCCAACGCCGGCGCGGCGCCGTCGGTGGTCGTCAGTGACTCCTCGGTCGGCGCGCCGCCGCGGATCGTCTGGATCATCAGCCGTACGTTGACGAACGCGAGGACCCCGTAGAGCAGGGTGAAGATCGCGAAGCTCGTGATGACCGAGCCGAGACCGACGGTCGGAGAGACGGCGTTCTTGGTCTGCATGAGACCGAAGACCGTCCACGGCTGCCGGCCCATCTCGGTGAACAGCCAACCGGCGGTGTTCGCGAGGTAAGGCAGTGCCATCCCCCACAACGCGGCCCGCACGAACCACTTGCCCGCGGGTGCGCGGCGCCGGCGGCTGAGCCACAAGCCGGCGACCGACAGCAGGCCGGCGAGGAAGCCGAAGCCCATCATCAGGCGGAACGTCCAGTAGGTGACCGGGATGTCGGGCGTGTAGCTGCCCGGCCCGTAGAGCTGCTGGTACTCGGACTGGATCTCGTTGATCCCCTCGACCTTGCCGGAGAAGCTGCCGGTCGCGAGGAACGACAGCACCCGCGGCACCCGAAGGCTGTAGATCTCCTTCTTCCCGTTGAGGCTGCCGATCGTGAACAGTGAGAACGATGCCGGCTTCTCGGTGTGGTACAGCGCTTCCGCGGCCGCCATCTTCATCGGTTGCTGCCGGGTCATGACCTGGCCCTGGATGTGACCGGACACGATGACACCGATGGAGGCTACGAACACGGTGACGAGCGCGAGGCGCATCGATGTCCGGTGCAGCTCGACATCACGTTGCTTGCGCAGATGCCAGGCGGCGACGCCGAGCATGAACGCTCCGGCCGTGATGAATGCGCCGAAGATCACGTGCGGGAACGTGACCAGGGCCGTCGAGTTGGTCAGCAGCTTCCAGATGCTTGTGAGCTCGGCCCGGTTCCTCGCATGGTCGATCTTGTAACCCACCGGGTGCTGCATCCAGGAGTTGGCGGCCAGGATGAAGTAGGCGCTGATCGCCGTACCGATCGAAGCCAGCCAGATGGTCGCGAGGTGCACCTTCTTCGGCAGCTTGTCCCACCCGAAGATCCACAACCCGAGGAACGTCGACTCGAGGAAGAAGGCGAGCAGGCCCTCCATCGCAAGCGGCGCTCCGAAGATGTCTCCGACGAATCGCGAGTACGCCGACCAGTTCATCCCGAACTGGAACTCCTGCACGATCCCCGTGGCGACGCCGATCGCGAAGTTGATCAAGAACAACTTGCCCCAGAACCGCGTCATGCGCAGGTACTTCGTGTCGTCCGTCCGCACCCAGGCCGTCTGCATGCCCGCAGTGAGCAGCGACAGGCCGATCGTGAGGGGAACGAACAGGAAGTGGTAGACGGTTGTGACGGCGAACTGCCACCGGGCGACGTCGAGAGCGCTCACGTCCCCCAGACTGACGGCGGTCGACTCAGCCGGGGTAGGGACGAAGGTCCCGTGGACTCGGGTCCAACCGCCCGTAAGCGACGGTTCTTCACAATCGCACGTGGATAGGCGAGGGTCGTGTCATGCGCTCGTGGGTGGTGGACCGGCCGGGACCGATCGACGATGCACCGTTGGTCGCCGTCGAGCGGCCGGAGCCGTTGCCCGGGCCCCGCGAGCTCAGGGTCGCCGTCACCGCGTGCGGCGTCTGCCGTACCGACCTGCATCTCGCCGAAGGAGACCTCGCGCCGAAGCGCCCGCAGGTGACTCCGGGCCACGAGATCGTCGGGCGAGTGGACCGAACCGGTGAGGGCGCGACCAGATTCGCCGTAGGCGACCGGGTAGGGATCGCCTGGCTGAGGCACACGTGCGGTCGCTGCCGATGGTGCCGGCGTGGGCAGGAGAACCTTTGCCTCGAGCCGCGGTTCACCGGGTGGGACGACGACGGCGGCTATGCGCCGTACGCCGTGGTGGACGAGGCATACGCGTACCCGCTCCCCGAACGGTACGACGACGAGCACGCGGCACCGTTGCTCTGCGCGGGGATCATCGGCTACCGCGCGTTGCGGCTCGCCGACCTGCCGCCCGCGGGGCGACTCGGCATCTACGGCTTCGGCGCGTCCGCGCACCTGGCGGCGCAGATCGCACTGCACCAAGGTGTCAGGGTGCACGTCATGACGAGGTCGGCAGACGCGCAGCGGCTCGCCGTGGAGCTCGGCGTGGACTCGGCCGGCGGCGCGACCGACCCGCCGCCGGAGCCACTCGACTCGGCCATCCTGTTCGCGCCCGCGGGGACGATCGTGCCGCCCGCCCTCGAGGCGCTCGACCGCGGCGGCACGCTCGCGATCGCGGGCATCCACCTCTCGGACATCCCGTCGCTGCGCTATGCCGACCATCTCTTCGAGGAGCGTCACGTGCGGAGCGTCACGGCGAACACGCGCCGCGACGGCGAGGAGTTCCTCGCTCTCGCGGCGCGGCTCGGCGTCGAGGTCACGACGACCCCGTACCCGATGGCCGACGCGAACCGGGCCCTCTCGGATCTGGCGCACGACCGCGTGAACGGGGCCGCCGTACTGCTGGCACCCTGACGAGCGAGCTCAGCCGTTGCGGGTGACGTAGGTGCGGTAGACCAACCGGCCGTTCTGGCGCTCCGGGAAGATGCCTTGCATCTCGTTCTCGAAGCCCGGGAAGCGGTTGTCGCTCTCCTCGAACAGCCGGAGGTAGGCAACCGCGGCCGAGTCCGCCGCGAACCGCTCGCCCGGAACCTGCAGTGCGATACCTGGCGGGTAGACGACGACCAGGCTCGCCGCGACGCGGTCGGTCAGGTCGTCGAGAGCCACCAGGTCGACCCGGTTGCGGATCAGCGCGGTGTGTCCCACCGAGGGACTGACGGCGATCTCCGGCTCGTGGGCGGCGTGGTAGGCCGCACGCTGCAGCTCGTCCGCACCGTGTGATCTCAGGAACTCGTGCATCTCGGAGCAGAGCTCGGGCAACGTGACGCCCGAGTAGCGATCCGGATACGCAGCGACCAGGCCAGGGAGCACCTCGCTCAACGGCAGGTCCTCGTCGTACATGCGCTTCAGGTCGAACAGCTCCGACAGCAACGTCGCCGACTTGCCCCGCTCGATCGCGGCCGTGACCAGCAACAGGATCGTGTAGAAACTGGTCTTCTCGCTCACGATCCCCTTCTGCCGCAGGATCGCCGCCGGGATCGCGGCCGGGATGCCCCAGCTGTCGAACTCGCGGCCTCCCTCGATGCCAGGAGTGGTGATGGAGAGCTTGGTCGGGTCGAGCATGACGTAGTTCGGCGCCAGGCCGGACAGATCGTGCCAGTCGTCGTGCTCGTGGAACATCCAGCACTCCGGCACGGTCGCCAGCACCTCGTCGGGGACGTCACGCCATGGCGTGTCGTGGAACCCGCCCTCGGCGATGGCCTTGCCGAGCACCTCGCGCGTGTCGGTGTCGAGGTAGGGAAGCGCGATCGCGGTTTCGAGTTGGTCGGTCGTCACCGTCACCCGGTGCGGTCCGAAGATGTCGAAGAACCACGAGGGCGAACTGCCGTCGACCCGGGCCGCGAGCTCGTCGTGATAGCGCTCGATCTGCTTCCGCAACGCGATCGACTCACGGACGGCGTCGTCCATCAGGACGAAGCCACGACGCCCGCGCATGATCTCGGCACCCACATCGAGCGACGCGATCATGTTGTACTGCGGCGACGTCGACGTGTGCATCATGAAGATCTCGTTGAACCGGTCGTGATCGGTGCACCGCTCCTGACCCGCGATGTGCGAGTCGCGGATGTGGATCTGCGAGGCCTGCGACATGCCGGCCAGGCACTTGTGCGTCGACTGGGTCGTGATGATGCCCGGGTCGGAGGCCCGCAGGTCGTGCAGGTCCATGCCGAAGCGCTGGGCATACAGCGGGTGGAACTTCGCGTAGGCCATCCATGCCTCGTCGTAGACCATGTAGTCGACGAGGTGACCGATCCGGTCCAGCACCTCACGGGCGTTGTAGCAGACGCCGTCGTACGTGGTGTTGGTCAGGATCGCCATGCGGAACGGTCGTTCCCGCTTCCACGCGTCCTGGTCGGTGACGAGCGGGTTGTTGCGGATCTGGTCCCGGATGTAGTCCTCGTCGAGATACTTGTGGTCGACCGGGCCGATGATGCCGTTGGCGTCGCGGCTCGGGTTCAGATAGACCGGGATCGCGCCCGCCATCATCAGCGCACCGTGGTGCATCGACTTGTGGCAGTTGCGGTCGAACAGGACGAGGTCGCCGGGAGCCAGCAGGCCCATCGTGACGATCTTGTTCGAGGTCGACGTACCGTTCAGGACGAAGTACGTCCGCTCGGCGCCGAACACCTCCGCGGCACGCTTCTCCGCGTCGAGGACCGGGCCCTGGTGCTGGAGGATCGAGCCCAGCTCGGGCGAGGCGTTACAGAGGTCGCCACGCAGGAAGTCCTCGCCCACGTAGTCGAAGAACATCCGACCGAGCGGGGTCTTGCGGTAGAACATGCCGCCGTTGTGACCGGGGCAGGACCACAGCCAGTTGTCCGAGTCCACGTAGCGCTTCAGCTCGCCGAAGAACGGCGAGTACAGCGCCGAGTCGTAGTCCTCGACCAGGCGCTGCACGCGACCGGCGATGAACGCCGGGGTGTCCTCGTGCAGCCAGAAGAACCCCTGGACCGCGGACGCAACCTCGAGGGGGATGTCCGCCACCCCGCCCTGCTCGGCGAGCAGGATGACCGGGAGCTGCTCGTGCAGCCGGTGGAGGCGATCCACTGCCCGCAGCAGCTCCCGGTCATCCCCCGGCTCGAGGTCGCGCCCGATGAGCGCGGCCCCGATGCCGGAGTTCGAGGCGATGGCAAAGTCGATGTCGGCCTGCGTACGGGCCACGATGACGGTCAGGCCCGCCGACTCGAGCTCGGCCTGGACCGCACCGAGGGTGCGGTCCAGAGCCGAACCTGAGCCGAGTTCGCGATGAGCCAACAGAACCGGGTGCTCACCGTTGTGGTGCATGGTGACTACTCCTCACCAGCGCCGTCGACGGCCGCGATGTCCTCGGGCCTCGCCTGCCATGACGGCCTGCGGAAGTAGGCGAAGATCATCGGGGCGATGGTCAGCGCCAACGTGGCGAGGATCATCCCGATGACGTAGATCGTGTGGTTGCCGGTCGCCACCTGCGACGGCGGGACGAACCCGACGATGAAGGCGAAGCCGCAGCCGGCGAGCCCGAGCAGGCCGGTGACCCACAGACCGATCGTCCCGCCCGGGACCCGGTAGGGCCGCGGAAGGTTCGGCTGGGAGTAACGCAGCTTGATCAGCGCGCCGTACACCAACACGTACATCACGACGAGCAGCTGGGTAGTCAGCGCGGACAGAATCCAGTACGACGCCGACACGCTTGGCTCGAAGAGGAACAGCAGCGAGAAGATGGTGCCGATGACCGCTTGGATCCACAGCATGTTGGTGGGCGCGAACTTCGCGTTGTGACCCTGCATGATCGGCGGGTAGTCACCGTCCATCGATGCCCGCATGAAGCCCTTCGCCGGGCCGTACATCCAGGTGCTCAGCAGTGCAATTCCGCCGGCGAAGATCAGCAGCGCCATCGGCCGGGTGAGCCAGCCCACTCCCAGCTTGTTGAAGAAGACGTCGAACGCCTGCAGCAGGCCGGAGTTCAGCTCGATCTTGTTCGCCGGGATGACGACCGCGATCGCCAGCGTGCCGAGGATGTAGAGGCCGACCAGGACCAGGCAGGCGAGCAACGTTGCCCGCGGGAAGTCCTTCTTGGGGTTCTTCGCCTCGCGGGCGTGGAAGCCCGCCATCTCCATGCCGGCAAAGGCGAGGAGCACGCCGGAGAAGAACACCAGGTTGGTCAGCGACAGTGTCGGAACAAGCGCGTGGCTCGAGTACGGCGCCGCCAGGTGCTTGCCGTCGGCCAGCCAGAAGATGCCCATGCCGATCAGGACGGCACCGGGCACGATCGAGCCGACCAGGGTGCCCCACGACGACACGCGAGCGGAGGCTTTGACGCCGAGGAAGTTCACCAGCGTCGTCCCCCAGAACACGATCATCATCGTCGTGAACAGCCAGGCCCGGTTGTTGGCCCAGCCCGGCACGATCAGGTAGGCCAGGGCCGCCGAGATGAAGGACAGCACGGTCGGGAACCACACCAGGTTCTCCGCCCAGTCGGCCCAGATGGCGACCGCGCCGGAGTTCTCACCGAACGCCTCGCGCACCCAGACGTACACGCCGCCCGTCTTCGGGATCGCGCTGGCCAGCTCGGCCGCCGCGAAGGAGATCGGGATCATGAAACCCAGCAGCGCCAGGCCGAAGATGAACAGTGATCCCCAGCCGTACTCAGCGATCGTCGGCAGGTTTCGCAGGCTGATCACAGCAGCGATGTCGATCATCGCCAGGCTGGACATCGTCAGGACGCGGGTGGGCCGGATGCCTCCGCCCGCAGTTGAGCTGGGCGTCCCGCCGGTAGCCGGCGCGCCCCCGGTAGGCCGAGCGACTGGAGCGGGCTTCGCTGCAGTTCGTTCGGGCCTGAGGATCGTCATCTGACTGCTCCCTCCACGTGCCGTCTGATGACGGCAGGCGTCTGCTCCCACCGTGCTCTGCGATGGCGGAGGGCCACAGTGGCGAAGGTCCTGACCCTTCGGGACCTGTGGTCCTAGCCGGTCGATGAGTGGACGCACGACGCTGACAGCAAGAAGCAAACTGGGAGGACCAGATGACCATGCTCGACCGGCTGCCGCTGCTGGTGGTCGACGACCTTCACGACCGCTCCACCGTCGATGCCGAAGCGCTTCAAGGAGTGCACGACCGACTGACCGCCCTGGGAGTTGAGCAGCTCACCGCCCGCGACCTTGCCGACGCGACCGAGCTCCTGCACGCGCACCCGGAGATCGGCGGTGTGCTCGTCGTGTGGAACCACGAAGCCGGCTTCGACCGTCCGGGCGCTCTGCACGACTTCGCCGAGCACCTGCGCGAGGACAACGAGCTGATCCCGCTCTTCCTGCTCACCCAGCGCTTCGCCGTGACCGAGATCCCGCCGAGCATTCACGCCATGCTCACCGGCTGCCTCTGGGCCGGCGAGGACGAGCCGGACTTCCAGGCCGGCCACATCGCGGCTGCCATGGCGCACTACCGCGAGCAGCTGCTGCCGCCGTTCTTCGGCCGGCTGATCGACTACGTCGAGCGCGCCCGCTACTCGTGGCACACCCCTGGCCACATGGGCGGCGTCGCATTCCTCAAGACACCGGTCGGCCGGATCTTCCACGACTTCTTCGGCGAGAACGTCCTGCGCGCCGACCTGTCCAGCTCGGTGCCGGAGCTCGGCTCCATCCTCGAGCACGAGGGCGTCGTGGCCGACGCCGAGGCGGAGGCGGCCGATGCGTTCGGCGCCGACAAAACCTTGTTCGTGACCAACGGCACGACGATGAGCAACCAGATCATCTTCCGCGCCACGGTGTCGCCCGGTGACGTCGTACTCGTCGACCGCAACTGCCACAAGTCGATCGTCAACTCGGTGATCCAGACCGGCGCGATCCCGATCTACCTGAGCCCGCTGCGCAACGGCCATGGAATGATCGGTCCGGTCGACCCGGCTCAGCTCGAGGCGATCGCGATCCGCGAGAAGCTACGCCACCACCCCTTGATCGGCGACCCGGACCGCCTGATCCGGCTGGCGATCGTCACCAACTCGACCTACGACGGCACGATGTACGACGTCGCCCGCGTGATCGAGCGGCTGGCCGGCCAGGTCGAGCGGATCCTGCTCGACGAGGCGTGGATCCCGTACGCCGCCTTCCACCCGGTCTACGCCGGCCGTTTCGGCATGTCGTACCCCGGCGGCGAGGACGCGCCGACGGTCTTCACGACGATGTCCACGCACAAGATGCTGGCCGCCTTCTCGCAGGCGTCGATGATCCACGTCAAGCAGGGCAGCATGCCGGTCAACGAGCATCGCTTCAACGAAGCGTTCATGATGCACACCTCGACCTCGCCGCAGTACAACATCGTGGCGTCGCTCGACGTCGCGACCAGAATGATGAGGGGCCCTGGCGGCCGCTCGATGATGGACGCAACGATCAGCGAGGCGCTGGACTTCCGCACCGAAATCCAGCGGATCGGCCGCACCTACGAGCTCAGCAACGACTGGTGGTTCACGCCGTGGCAGCCGGACGGCAAGCTCGGCACGGACCAGGTCGACTGGATCATGACCGATGAGTGGACCGGCTTCAGCGGGCTCGAGCCCAGCTACACGATGTTGGACCCCACCAAGGTCTCCCTCCTGTGCCCGGGCATCGACGCTTCCGGCCGGCCGCTGCCCACCGGCATCCCGGCGGCTATCGTCGCTGCGCTGCTTCGCCAGCAGGGGGTGGTCGTGGAGAAGACCGGCTTCTACTCGATTCTCGTGCTGTTCTCGATCGGGGTCACCCGCGGCAAGTCGGCAACGCTGGTGGAGACGCTCCTGCATACCAAGCGGCTGATCGACGCAAACACTCCCATCTGCGAGGCCCTTCCCGAGCTCTACGCCGAGCATCCGGAGCGCTACACCGGCCTCGGGCTCCGCGACCTTGCGGACCAGATGCACCGCCAGCTCAGCGCGGTCGACACCGGCGAGATGCAGGAAGCCATCTACCGGCACATTCCGCAGTCCGCGATGACACCTGGTCAGGCCTTCAACGCGCTGATCCGGGACGAGGTCGACAACGTCGAGATCGACAAGCTGGAAGGCCGGGTCTCCGCAGTGCTGTGCCTGCTCTACCCACCCGGTATCCCAGTGGTCATGCCGGGTGAGCAGTTCACCGCCGCCGTGCAGCCGATCGTCGAGTACCTGCAGACCTTCGAGCAGTGGGACGAGAAGTTCCCAGGCTTCGAGACCGAGATGCAGGGCGTGGTCAAGAGCCACGACGTCAACGGCCGGCTGGTCTACTCGGTACCGTGCGTCCAGGAGTGAACACGGTGCCCACCCCCAGCCCGATCGAGCTGCGCGCCTTGAGCAAGCCGCGCCCGGTCGTCGTGGGCTACTTGCGTGGGCCGGCCGGCGACGCGGCGCTCGCCGCCGGAGCGGCCGAGGCGCGGTTGCGGAACGTCCCGCTCGTCATCCTGCACAAGCTGGTGGGCGGAGAGGCTCCGGAAGCGTTCGGCCGTGGTGAGTCGGACGTGGATCACCGCCGGGTTGCGATCGCGCGGCTGGCCGCCATCGCACACGACCGGGTGCCGGATCTCGCACAGGTCGACGTCCGTGTCGTGACGACCCCGATCGCGGAGGAGCTGATCGTCCATTCGAAGACCGCTTCCCTGGTCGTGCTCGGCGTCACCTCGAAGCATGCGAGCACTGCAGCGCTGTTCGACACGGTCCCTCGCGAGCTCGCGCATCACTCGTACAGCCCGGTCATGGTGGTGCCGGCCGCGACGTCGGGGACCGAGCCGGCTCGCATCATCTGTGGGGTGGATCGCTCGACCGCCTCGATCGAGGCCCTGCACTGGGCGGCTCGGGACGCCGAACGGCGCGGCGTCACCGTCCTCGCCGTCGAGGTAGCCGAGTCGAGGCGCGGCCCGAGCGCCGCTCCGGCCGAGGTCCCGCTGAGCGACTGGGTGCGCATGCATCTGCCGCCGGTGCCCACCACGGTCGTCTGTGCCACCGAGCGCGGGGCGCCCGGAGGCCGTCTGCTGCAGATCGCCAAGGAGCAGCACGGCTTGCTCGTGGTCGGATCGCAACGTCCCGGTCACCGGATCGGCCGGTCGGTTGTGCGCGTCGTCAGCGCCCAGACCGAGGTGCCTGTGGTGATCGTGCCGCGCAGGGTCCGCACCCCCGAGCAGCCGTTCGGCTGAGCGATCTGTTCGGGGTCGGGACTCAGAAGTCGAGGTTGGCGGCCATGCTGACCGTGCGGTCCTCCGGCAGCCACAGGTAGCCGGCCACGTTGGTCGCGTTGTGTGCAAGCGCGATGAACAGCACCTTGGCCGGCCTGCCCATGCCGGGCTCGTCCGTCCGTTTCAGAGTCACCCGGGACAGGAAGTACGTCGCGTCGTCCAGGTCGAGGACACCTTCGAGGATCTCGGCGTTCGCGTGCGCGAGCGCCTCCGGCAGGCTGGAGTGGTCCTGGAAGCCGAAGTCGACGGCAATCCGAATGACGCCAAGGTCCGGGTCCCCGGGCCAGTCCACCCGCAGCCGGCGCCGCCACGGAAGGTGCGGAACGTTCGCAGTGTGTGCCGAGACGATCACGACATGTTCGTGCAGGACGTGGTTGCGCTCGACGTTCAGCCGCAAGGCCAACGGCGCGGTGTTCTGCGGCCCGTGCGGGAACACCGCGGTCCCGGGCACCCTGGCGGGACCTTCCCGGCCGAGCTCGGCGAGAAAGTCGTCCAGGTCGCCCTCCATGGCGGAGCGCCGGACGGTGACGAGCTCGCGCCCGCGCTGCCAGGTCATCATCACCGTGAAGATCACCGCGGCAACCACCAGCGGGAGCCACGCCCCCTTGACCAGCTTGGTCATGTTCGCGACGAAGAACGAGAGCTCCGCGCCGCCGAAGATGACGCCCGCCGCAAGCAGCTGTACGACGTTCCACCTCCACACCAGGCGGGCGACGACCAGGAAGAGCGCGGTCGTGATCAGGAAGGTCCCGGTGACGGCCACGCCGTACGCGGTCGCAAGGCGGGTCGATGAGCCGAAGCCCAGCATCACCGCGACAACAGCCGCGAACAGGGCCCAGTTGACCGCCGGCAGGTACACCCTGCCGACGTCCTCCGACGACGTGTGGTGGATGCGAAGGTGCGGCAGGAATCCGAGCCGTACCGCCTGGCGGGAGACCGAAAAAGCTCCGGAGATCACGGCTTGCGAGGCGATCACCGTCGCCATGGTTGCGAGGACGACGAGCGGGACACGCGCCCATCCGGGTGCGAGCAGGAAGAACGGGTTCGACTTGGCCGAGCGGCGTTGAAGGATGAGAGCGCCCTGCGCCAGGTAGTTCAGCGTGAGCGCAGGGAACACGACGGCGAACCAGGCCCGGCGGATCGGTGTCCGGCCGAAGTGGCCGAGGTCGGCGTACAGGGCCTCGGCGCCGGTGACCGCGAGAACCACCGCTCCCATCGCGATGAAGGCTTTCAGCGGATGGTCGATGAGGAACAGCGCGCCGTAGCTCGGCGAGAGGCCGCGCAGGACACCGGGATGCGGAATGACCTCGCGCAGCCCCAGGACGGCGAGCGCGACGAACCAGAGCAGCATGATCGGCCCGAAGCTCGCACCGATCCGCCCGGTGCCCCAACGCTGCACCACGAACAGTGCGGTGAGAATGACTGCCGCGGTGGGAAGCACGACGTGCGCGAGGCTCGGCGCAGCAACCTTCAGACCTTCGACCGCGGACAGCACGGAGATCGCGGGAGTGATCACGCTGTCCCCGTAGAACAGAGCCGCGCCGAGCACCCCGATCGCCATGATGATCGCCCCGGCCCGGACGCTGGTGCGATCCAGTGAGCGACGCACCAAGGCGGCGAGTGCCATGACCCCGCCCTCTCCGTGGTTGTCGGCCCGCAGTACGAAGATGACGTACTTGCCGGAGACGACGACGGTGATCGACCAGAAGACCAGCGAGATGACCCCGTACACGTCGCTCGAGGTGGCATGGACGCGCCCGTGGTCGGCGGAGAAGACGGTCTGGAGGGCATAGAGCGGGCTGGTGCCGATGTCACCGAAGACGACGCCGAGCGCAGCGACTGCCGCGGTTGCGCTCGCCAGACTCAGCAAGCGGCCATAGTGATGACCGGACGGCTCGGGTCCGGCCGGCTCCTCGTCGGGGCCGGTGTCCGGAAGCAGTTCGGTCACCCGTAAGGGATACCAAACCGGTCTTCAGCGCTTGGCGGCGCGCAAGCGTCGAATGCCGTACGAAGTCCTGCCATGCGAGTCAAAATGCGTCCCGCCCCGCCAGACCTATCAGCGCTACATTCCGCACTGGTCTGCCGCGAGGCGGATAACGGATAGTTCGGCTCGCAATGCGCATATCGGCCGGTCGCCGCGTATGGTTGGGTACCGCGTAAATGTGTGTTCCCGGGTAGGCCACGACCCCGCCGCTTCCCCTCCGGCTGACAAGGTCGTGCACGATGACGGTTCTTCGGGAGTACTCCCCCTCGGTTGAACGCATCTCCACCAACGGCGAGGCATCGCAGTCGATGCTGGCCCGCTTCCTCGACGGCGATGACGAGACGACCGAGCTCATGGTCCGGCTGGCGGTTCAGACCGACCAGCCACTCGCGGGCGTCTACGAACAACTCCGCATGGGAGTGAGCCGTGCAGCAACCAGCCCCGACCTCCAGCCGCTGATCGAGACCGAGCTCGACGAAAGCCTCGTGCGTCTTGCCGCGCGGCTCCGCTCTCCCGCCTCGGCGCGCCCGACCTGGCAGGCGACCGTCGTATCGATCGCCGGGCGAGGGGTCCCGGCGTGCATCGCTCACCTCATGGCGGACGCCGGGATCCCAACGGCTGTGGTGCCAGCGGCACCGGGCGAGCGCGGATCCACGCCGGGCGCGGCAGCGCTTTCGCATCTGCTCCCGTCGATCGAGTTCGTCATCATCGACGGGTCGCGAGCCCAGCAGGAGGCGATCCTGAGAGTCCTGCGGCTGGTGAAGAGCGTGAGCGGGCCGATGATCACGCGCAGCTCTATGATCCTGCTCACCGACCCTGGCCGGCCGAACGATCCGGCGTATGCGGAGATAATCCCCGACCTCACAGTGGTCGGGCAGCTGGGCGCGTTGCTCGGCGCACTCGGCATTAGCGCCGGCAATCCGCTGACCGCTCGCGAACGAGAGGTGCTCAGCCACGTCGCGACCGGGGCGACCAACGAGCAGATTGCCCGGCGCCTCGGGGTGGCGGTATCGACGATCAAGACCTATCTCGAGCGAATCCACGTCAAGTTGAGGTCGCGTGACCGAGCTTCGGCGGTCGCCATAGCACTGCAGCGCGAATGGCTGTGATGCCAGCGCGCTCCCCTACGGCCTTATGCCTGGTGCTTTGCGTGCGATCGGCGGCAGCAAGGGCCGCCCGGCTGAGCGCGGCGATGGAATCAGTGACGGACATCAACGCTTAGCGACAGCGTTGGTACACCTAGAGCGACGGTTGCTCGACCGAGGACAAAGGTCCCTCGACTCTCGGCCGAAGGTCAGCGATCGTGCCACGAGCTCCGCAGCGTCTGGCGGGGATACTCGTCGAAAGCCGCGAAGTACGCCGCGCTGAACCGGCCCATGTGCGCGAAGCCCCAGCCCATCGCAATATCGGTGACGGTCGCACCCCCGGGCAACGCCCGCTCGAGTTCCTCGCGCACGCGTTCCAGTCGGACCCGGCGCACGTACTCCGTCGGAGTCGTGCCCAACGCCCGCTGGAACGCCGCCTGCAGGGTTCGTACGCCGCAGGGCACCGCGGCGGCAAGCTCGCCGATCGACCACCGGTGCGCCGGGTTTGCCTCGATGACGTCGATCGCCCGCTCCACCACACCGGGCATCGGGTGAAGCAGGCGCGGTGAGACCTGGCTGGGTTGGGTCCGCACAAGGAGGCTCGCCAGCCGCAGGTCGAGAGCCGGAGGCGGCAGCGACCGGCCCGCGCCGGCATCGTGAGCCATCGCGCGGACCCGCGCCGCGCCAGCGCACCACTCCCGTCCGGGCGCGGCCACGAGATCGAGGCGGGCGGCGAAGCGCACCGGGCCGACCGCTTCTCCGATCACCGTCGCCATCTGCGTTTGCACGGTCGGCACCGGGAAGGTCAACGTGACGAGGGTGAAGGGCCCTAGCGTGGTCACGGTCACGCCTTCTCCCGGCCCGGTCACCAGGCCGCCGGCTCGGTCGAGCGCGTGAGCCGACCCGTTCGTCAGCCGCGCGGTTGCCTGGCCGTCGAGCGGCAGCAGGATCCGTACGGTCTCCGATGCGGTCAGCACCACTGCAGCGGCCATACCGGCCTCGACGACGCCGGCCCACATCTCCCCCACCCTGAGGAACGCAAGCCTGGCCCGCAGTGGAGCGCCTTCGTCGAGGGGGGACACCGCGACCGGATCCGCGGCCGCGTACTCCGGATCCCGGAGATCATCCGCACGCAACGACGTGGCGTTATCGATACGCCGGATCACGGATGCCTCGGCCATGAACCTCGCCCACCGCACTCGGGAAGCAGAGTCGCGCGGGGTCCGGGCGATGTCACCGTACCGCGAACGGCCCGGTCAACTGAGGACTATTGGCCCTAGTCCCTCCTGAGGCGTTCGGCGACGGTTGTCGCATGGAACACATCGCGAACCCCACAGACGAAGCTCTCCAGGACCTGGTCGAGACCGCACTTCGGGACACGCTGGGCCACGACGCACCGCACATCGGCGTAGCTGCCGACCATGGCACCGTCACGCTGACCGGTGAGGTCGGGACCGACGCCCTCCGGCTGGCCGCACATGCTGTGACCCTCGAAGTCTGGGGCGTCCATTCGGTCGCCGATGACATCTCGGTGCACGGCAGCAACGGTGTGCACCACTCGGACACGGAGCTGGCCAAGGCCGCGCAGAAGGCGCTCCAGCACGCTCCCGGTGTCCTCACCGACACGGTCGTGGCGGAAGTACGTGGTGGCGTCGTCACGCTCACCGGACGGGTCGAGTCGGCTGCCGAGCGGATTGCCGCCGAGCGCGCGGTCACCTGCCTGCCCGGGATCGCTGAGATCGACAACCGCGTCGCGGTTGACGCCTGAACCGATGAGCCCCGACACCACGCCGGTCACCACCAGCCAGGACACCATCAGGGTGTTCCTGCTGGACGACCATGAGGTCGTCCGACGTGGCGTCAAGGACATGCTCGAGGCAGAGGGCGACATCACCGTCGTCGGAGAGGCCTCGACCGTTGCCGAGGCGATCGCTCGAGCCCCCATGATTCGCCCCGACGTCGCCGTACTCGATGTACGGCTTCCCGATGGCAGCGGAGTGACGGCATGCCGCGAGTTGCGGACGCTGATTCCCGGCACCGCCTGCCTGATGCTCACCTCTTTCGCGGACGACGAAGCGATGCTGAACGCGATCATCGCGGGAGCCCAGGGCTTCGTTCTCAAGCAGATTCGTGGCTCCGACCTGATCGGCGCGGTCCGCGTCGTCGCTGCCGGCGGGTCACTGCTGGACCCGGTCACCACCCAGCAGGTGATGGAACGGCTGCGCTCGCAGAGTCGCACCGAGCACCGGCTGTCGTCCCTATCGGATCAGGAGCGCAAGGTTCTCGACCTGGTCGGCGAAGGTCTGACCAACCGGCAGATCGGTGAACGAATGTTCCTCGCCGAAAAGACGGTCAAGAACTACGTGTCGAACATCCTCGCCAAACTCGGGCTCGAGCGCCGCACCCAGGCGGCCGTGCTCGCGCACGACGTCGCCCGCGACACCTACCAGTAACGCTCAGCCGTTTCCGTCGTGATCGGGCCTTCGAGGCCGGGTCGCGGCCTCCACTCGCCCAGGACGGGAGCCGGGCCCACGGCAGCCAGAATGCCGCACCGACCGCCACGAGCAGCGCGATGCCGACCAGGAATCCACGGTCGACTGCGGGCCGGGCGGAAGCAGCACACTGGCGGTTGTGCCGTAGCCACGATCGCGAACGGCAGGACGCGGTCTCGTCGACCGGCCGGCGTGATGGGCGCCGACCCGGATCGGGCGACCGTTGGTCCGGTGGTGCCGGGCACAGGCTTCCGATGCCGACGCGAGCGCAGTTCCACACCGATCACCGGCTCCGTCACTGCGCTCCCCGGATCCGTCGAGACGCTCATGCCGGCAGAGCGCCGTGGCTCGGAAGCGGAGCCGGCCGGCCCAGGAAGTACCCCTGCGCCCACCGCACGCCGAGCTCGCGCAGTTCGGCGAGGTCGTCGGCGTTTTCGACGCCCTCCGCGATGACGGTTGCGCCGACGTCAGTGGCGAACGCCATCAATGCCCGGGCGAGTGCACGGGCAGGACGGTTGCGATGGATGTCGTTGACCAGCGAGATGTCGAGCTTGATGATATCCGGCTCGAGGGCGATCAAATGACGGAAGCCGGCGTACCCGGCGCCGAGGTCGTCGGCGGCAAGCCGGGCACCGTTCTCCCGCACCTCCGCCAACGACACTTGCAATGCGGCGTAGTCCTCGACGGGCACGTGCTCGGTGAGCTCGACGACGATCTGTGGGCAGAACTCGGCGGAGCACAGCGGCTGGTGCCGCAGATGGAGGATCGTCGAGGGCGACATGTTGAGCGCGAGGAAGCACTCCGGCGGGATCGTCTCGAGGAAGCTCAGCGCTTGGGTCACCGCGAGCCACTCGAGGTTGAACCCGAGCCCGACCTGGTGCGCGTCCTGAAACCAGCCGGCCGGTCCGCGCGGGCTCGGCTGGACGAACCGCGCGAGCGCCTCGTATCCAACCGTCACCTGCTCGTGGATGTCGACCACCGGCTGGAAGAACGGAGCGAGCCGCCGGTCGTCGATCACGTTCTGGATCACGTCGCGGACCCGCGGTTCGTCCAGCTCGACCGACCCGTTCGGCCCGTGCGAGCTGTTCGAGCTACTGGAGCCGTTGACGCCGTTCGCATGAACCGTACGCCGCAGGTCGGCGTAGAGCTGCCGGGTCTGCAGCAGGTTGGCGATCCGCAGCATGACCTCGGTGACGTCGAGCGGTTTGGTCAGGAAGTCGCGCGCGCCGTGCTCCAACGCGCGATTGCGTGCCTCCGGCGTCACGTCCGCCGTGAGCACCAGCACCGGGAGGTAGGTGCCGCCGGCGAAGTCGCGAATCTGGTCGAGCACCTGGTAGCCGTTGACGTGTGGCATGTGCAGGTCGAGCAGGATGAGGTCGGGATTGACCAACGGGAGCATCCCCGCCACCCGCCGCGCCTCGGTCTCACAGATGATCCGCGGGAGCCCTTCGGACTTGAGCATCGCCTTGAGCAGGTCCACGTTGATCGGGTTGTCGTCGATCACCAGCACGGTCATCGTGGCGAACGGCGCCAAGGACTGGTTCACTGCGCGACCGCCTTCTCCTTCGCGCCGGCGATCCCGTCGAGCAGCGTGAGGACCTCGGTGAGGTCCAACGGCTTCGTGATGTATTTCTCTGCGCCGGCATTGAGCAGCCGGTGGATCTGCTGGCTGCTCGCATCGGCGCTCAGCACGACCACCCGGAGATTCGCCGTTGCGGGATCGTCCTGCAACGCGGCCAACACGTCGAGGCCGGATCCGTCCGGCAGGTGCACGTCGAGCAGGATGAGGTCGGGTCGCTGCGCACGTGCCAGCTCGAGGCCGAGGCTCGCCAGCCCGGCATGGATCATTCGCCACTCCGGGCGCAGGGCCAGGACGGACTCCATGACCCGGACGTTGGGCTCGTTGTCCTCGATATAGAGGACAGAGCGGGTGCCGACCGGGAACTCATCGCGCGGCGCCGTCGTGTCGGGCGCAACCGTCGCGACGGGCGGCGCTGCTGCAAGCGGGAGGTCGACCGAGAACGTCGTACCCTCGCCCAGCTGGGAGTCGAAGGTCAACGCCCCGTTCATCAGCTCGGTCAAACCACGGGTGACGGTCAGACCGACGCCGGTGCCCTCGATTCCGCTCCCCTCCTGACCGAGCCGGTCGAACGGAATGAAGATCCGGTCGTAGCAGTCCGGGGAGATGCCTGGGCCGTCGTCCTGCACGCGGATGCTGACTCGTCCGCCGGACTGCGGCAGCCAGGACACCCAGACGCCGCCCCCCGCCCGGTTGTACTTGATCGCATTGGAGAGCAGGTTCAGCAGAATCTGCCGCAGCCGCTGGCGGTCAGCCAGCGCATACGCGTCAGCCGCACCAGCCCGGACCGCAAGGGTCACCCCCGCATCAGCGGCGAGCGGTTGCATCAGCAGCGCGGTTTCATCCACGATGCTGGCCACCGCCACCGGCTCGAGACTCAGGGTCATCTCGCCGGCCTCGATCCGGGCGATGTCGAGCACTTCGTTGATCAGGTCCAGCAGATGCCGTCCGGCCCGGACCACGTGACGCGCGTAGTCGGCGTACTCCGTCGCGACGAGGTGGTGCTCGAGCAGCTGCCCGAAGCCGAGTACGGCGTTGAGCGGTGTACGCAGCTCGTGGCTCATTCGCGAGAGAAAGTCGTTCTTCGCGTCGTTGGCGGCGCGCGCGGCGGCCTCGGCCTCCTGCAACGCCCGAGCCGCCTCTACTCGATCGGTCACATCCTCGGTGGTCGTGACCACGCGCGTGACCGGGCCATTGAGATCCGGCACGGGGTTCGCATAGGACCGCACCCAGCGAATCCCGCCATCGGCTCGGACGATCCGGTGCTCCGAGCGAGCCGGAAGGCCGGACATGGTCGGAGCGAAGAACGTGGTGGACCAGCGCTCCCAGTCGTCGGGGTGCACCAGTCGTTGAGAGAAGTCAACATCCGAGAGCATCTCGCCCGGTCCCCAACCGGTGAGATCGTGAAAGCTGGGACTCACGTAGATGTAGCGCAACGGGTCGATCTCATACAGGCAGAACACGATGTCGACGTTGTCGGCGAGCTGCCGCAGCTGCGTCTCGCTCTGGCGCAGAGCCGCCTCGGTCGCTCGCAGGCCCGAGACGTCCCGCACGGCCGCGATCGCGAGGCCCTCGGCGGAGCTGTCGACCGCGAGGCTGACCTCGACCGGGAACGTCGTACCGTTCCGATGCCGGCCCTGCAGCGCCAGCCCCACGCCCATCGCTCGCGGCGCCGGACTACGGAAGAACTCATCACGGTGTCGGCGATGCACGTCCCGCAGGCTCTCGGGAAGCAGTATCTCCAGCGGAGATCCGACCAGCTCCTCGCGGGTGTAGCCGAACATCGCTGCGGTCGCCGCGTTGACCAGCTGGATCTCGCCGCGCCGATCGACGCACACCATGGCATCCGGCGCGGCTTCGAGCAGTGAGGAGTAGCGGGCGTCCGCGGTCTCCTGGTCGCTCACCGGCCGGGAGATCGTGGCGAGGCCGACGACGGTTCCGTTCTCGTCGCGGACCGGTGACATGGACATGACGACAGCGACTGGACGGCCGTCGGCATGCAGCCGGACGCAGCGGTAACCGCTCTCGGCCTCGCCACGCGCAACGTGCTCGTGGCGGGCGCGCTCGATCGCGAGGTATTCGGGCGGGATCATGACCTCGATGTTCTTGCCGAGGATGTCCTCGCGGTCGAAGCCGTAGAGCGTGGTCGCGCCTTCGTTCCAGAACGTGATGGTGCCGTCGACGGCTTTCGCAATCACTGCATCGTGAGACGACCGCACGATTGCCGCGATCGCCATCTCCTCGGCGAAGGCAGGCTCGACCGGCGTGGTCATGTCGCGATCTCCGGGAGGGATTCGCAGGCACCGCTCATGGATTCCGCCCATGTGCCACGCGCCCGGGACCACCTCAATCTCGGCATCAGCCGACGGCGTGGTCAAGGCCGCACCCGGTTACTGCCGCCTCGCTGCGGGCGCTGGGCGAGGCCGGTCAAGGTGCTGAGTCATCAGTGCAGCACGCCACGCCGGGAGCCGGTCCCGATTGTCCGCTGTGTGACCGACGACCTAGGCCCTTTGGACAACCTTCCTTTCGGCACTTCACGACCCGGCATGTCCGGGCGGACAGTGATGCGTGCCCCAACGAGGTGACCAGCCGACGTACGCCGAGCTGCGCAGCAGGATCTTCGCCGCCGCCGACAGCGCTCCTGTCGTCGTCGGCTACACCCGCTCGGCGGCAGGCGATGCCGCACTGCGGATGGCAGCGCGGGAAGCTCGGTCGCGCGGCACGCGTCTGACGATCGTCCGCGCCGCGACCGACATCGCACCAGGGCTCACGCCTGCCAATGGCCTGGTCGGCATGGAACGAGACGCGGCGATCGCCCAGCTGCTGGACCTTGCCGGGCATGCAAAGTCCGGGTTGAAGATCATCGACGTACGAGTGGCCCACGAGCCGCTCGCCGACGCCCTCCTCGATGCATCGGACAACGCTGCCCTGCTCGTCGTAGGAATCGCGGCCAGCGCGCTGCCGACGGTTGCCACCATCGATCTGACCAGCCGCCGGGTCATCGACCAGGCGCGCTGCCCGGTTCTGGTCGTCCCCGAAGGCACCCCCGACCAGCCGCCCAAGGCGATCGTCTGCGGCGTCGCACGCTCGGCTGCCGCTGTCGGCGCGCTTCAGTGGGCATCATGCGCAGCCCGCCGGATCGGGGTGAACCTGCTCGCCGTCCACGCGCCCACCGGCAACTCCCGCGGGCGCGCTCCCGGCGGGATCTCCTGGCATGCCTGGGCCCGCCGCCAGGTTCCGGTCGAGCCGGCCGTGGAGTGTGCGGACGCTCCGACCGATACGGCGAACCGGCTGATCGATATCGCGGCGAGCGAGCAGGCGCTCTTAGTCGTCGGCGCACATCCCCACGGCGAGGCCGCCGAGCGCGCTTTCGTCCACGTGGTCACGTCGCAGACGCGCGTGCCGGTCGTCGTCGTGGGCGATCAATCCAGGGCGAGCGAAGCCGCACCGGCCAGGACCTCGTAGGCACGGTCGGCACCTTCGACGACGACTTCGAGGTCATCCGGCCGGACGCGATTGGCCACCAGTCGGCAGAACCCGACCGAGTCGGCGACGATCGTCGTTGCGACCGACTGTCCGGCCGTTGCGCCCACGGTCAGGTCCCATGCGCCGCCACCGGGACCAGTGAGCACGAGGTGAAGGTCGACCGGCGACGTCGAGAGACCGACGCGCGCGACACCGATCGGCAGCAGCTGGATCGCGAGGGCAGTCATCAGGCACAGCGTTGCATCGTCAGGCACCGACGGCGGCAGGCCGACGGCGAGACGGATGTCGTTCTCGTGCGTCCAGAGCTCGAAGGCCCGCACCACGAGCAGATCGCATAGCCGCATGGCGAGGCCGTGGATCGCGACCCTGCGCTCGGCCGGCTCGCTGTCCGCGAGCGCGATCGTGCGGTCGACCGCGTCCCGCCAGTCGCGGCACGTGGCTCTCGCTGGGCGTCCCCGCTGCGCGGCAGCAACCGCCTGAGTCGAAGCGACGTGGTCGGCTTTCGCCACTGCGTCGTCGTCAGCGAGCGCCCGATGCATGTCGGTCTCGACTGCCGTCAGGTGCCCGACGGCCCCTTGGACGTCGAGATCACGCAGCGCGGGGGCGAGCCACTGCTCTTCCTCGAGCGCACAGAGCACCGCATAGAGCGAGTCGGCCGCCCGCCCGAACGCCTCCACGGCCGTCATGACAGGCGGTCGGGGTACGGCGAGGCCCGGCGTGCGCGCATCTCTGGCCGCGGCCAGCACCTGGTCCCGCAGATCACCCGGCAGGGCCGCCAGGTCGCCGATCACATTGACTCCAACAGTTGTTTGTCCAGGGCGGCTTCGAGCTTTGCCAGGCCGAGCCGCAGCCGTGACTTCGCCGTACCTTCCGGGATGCCGGCGGCGCGAGCGACCTCGCGGTAGCTCAGGCCGTCGAAGTAGGCGAGCTCGACGACCTCTCGCTGCTCCGCGGGCAGCCGAAGCACGGCTTCTCGCACCGCGCTCGCCGCCTCGTTCGCCGCCGCTCGGTCTGCCGGGCACTCATCGCGAGGGGGTGGGACCAGCCGCACGTGCCGCTCCTCCCGCCCGATCCGGCGAAGATCGCTGCGCACCAGGTCGAGCGCTCGGTTGCGCGCACACATGACCAGGTAGGAGCGAAGGTTGCTGCGGGCCGGGTCATAGCGCCCGGGCTGCCGCCAGAACTCGACGAAGACGTCCTGCACCACGTCCTGGGCCCCGGCGCCACTGCCAAGCACCCGGACCGCCGCGGCGTAGACCGACGGCCCGCACTCATCGAGCGCCTGGCCGAGCGCATGGTCGTCGCCCGCCGCCAGCCTCGCGACCAGCAGCCCCCCGGCTGAGTCCACGGCCCGGACGCTACCGCGCGCGGCGCCCGGACCGCGACCGCTCGCTGGGATCCGCGTGGGCGCCGCGGCCGGCGGGGCGGCAGCGAGCGTCGACGTCATGACACCTCCGAGGTCTCCACGAGGGGTACGCCGCCGAACCGCATTCCGGATGTGGAGACCGGACCCTCGAGCTGCGCGCAGTGATCCGGCGCACCTGGCGGCGGCGTACCTCAACCAACCGCTGGAAGGAGACCTCGATGTTCGACGCCCGCGCCATCCTCGACCGCATCTTCAAGGAGATCATCAACGAAGGCCACCTCGAGGTGGTCGACGAGCTGTTCACCACCGACTACGTGGACCATGGACCGCTCGGAGACCTGGTCGGCCGCGAAGCATTCAAGGCTTCGATCGCCGTCTGGCGGGCTGCCGTGCCGGACGTCCACACCGAGATCAGCAACGTGATCGTCGAGGGCGACACGGCCGGATGGGTCGTGCACGGAACCGGCACCCACACGGGCGACCAGCTCGGCTTCCCGGCCACGAACAAGCGGTTCGACACCTACAGCGCGAACATCGGGCGGTTCAGGGACGGCCAGGCGGTGGAGCACTGGTCGGACCAGGGCATGTTCCAGATGCTGGTGCAGCTCGGCATCCTGCCAGCGCCGACCGCGAACCCGGGCTGACCTACAGATGCAGAACCGTGGAGCCGGCGACCGCCGACCCTGCCGGCATGGTCTTGTGTCACGCCACCTTCAAGACGCGACCGGTCGAGGACTATCCCGCCACCGCACTCACCCTCTAGCCGACAAGCCGGCGCGAGGAGCTCAGGCAGCGATCAAGCAGGGCCATCTTTGATCAAGCAGGGCCATCTTTGGTGGAGGTGATGCCTCCGGACACGAACCGCGGCCCGGTCTTGGCAGGCGCGACAATCATTTTGCGGCGGCCGAGATCACCTTCGTGTCCCACCCGGCTCACCGCACTGAGAGCAGCCGTCGAACTTCAGCCACCGCACTGGTGGCGCCGTCGATGTCGATGGCGCAGGGAATCAGGTTGAACGCTGAGCAACCAGCATCAACGTAGGGAATCAGAAACTCGGCGACCTCTGTTGGTGAGCCATACGGCGAGTAGCGCTCGAACGGCTCGAACGGCATCTGGTAGAAGGCTTGCATCTGCGCCGACACAAACCCGCGCGCCGCTGCTCGCTTGGGCGCAAAGCCGCACCAGACGTTGAGTGCATGGCTGAACTCGTGGCCGTTTCTTCCCGCTTCGGCGGCCTCCCGCGCAATCTGATCGCGCACCGCCGCGAATCTTGGTGGCGAAACCCAGATCCCAAGCCATCCGTCGCCGAGCCGTGCGGCACGGTTGACCGCCGCAGCTGACCGCCCTCCGACGATCACGGGAATCCGCGGCGACGGCGCGGGCAAGATCAGCGCATCGCGGAGCGAGAAAAATGTTCCGTCGAAGCTAACCGGCGTACCCGCGCTGAGACGACTGAGGATGTGGAGGCATTCGTCCATGCGGCGTCCGCGCGTCCTGGGGTCCACGTCGCAGATCTCGACCTCGTGCGGGTCCTCGCCGCCGAGCCCGACGCCGAACGTGAGCCGGCCGGGTGCCAGTTGAGAAAGCGTCGCGAGCTGTCGAGCGACCAGTACCGGATGGCGCAACGGCAACAGATAGAGCGCGACGTAGACCGGTAGCTCAGGATGAGCGGCGCACACGGCGGTCGCCGTGGTCAGTCCGTCCGAGCCTGCTCCCACGAAAAAACTCACGTGGTCGCCGACGCAGACGTGATCAACGCCCTGGTCGGCCATGCGGGCGAGCGTCCCCCGCAGCGCCTCCGAACCGCCGAGAGTTCCGGTGAACTCAGCGGCGGGCGGGAACATCCCGACCCGGACGTCAGTCATCGCTGCCTCCGGGTCGAGCCCGGCCGATGATGAGGGGTCTCACGATTGGCGGCATAGCGCGCCATCGAGCCTCGGCGAGTGCGTCGAGCTGAAATCCGCAACTCACCATCAGCTCCGCAATCGCACGGTTGCACCGGCACCCATGGGCAAAGCGACACCACGGGGTGGCCAGGCGATCCTGCCAGCGCGCCAGTGTTGCCGAGTCGGAACGGACATGCTCGATGAACAGAAATTGGCCATCGGGAGCCAATACCCTGGCGACCTCTCGCAGCGCCTGTTCGGGGTCGTCGATGGTGCACAACACCAGGGTCGAGACGACCGTGTCGACCGACCCATCGGCGAACGGAAGGTGCTCGGCGTCCGCGTCAACGGGTCGCGCGACACCGCTCAGCCTCTTGTCCAGGCGAGAACGCATCGCGCTGTCTGGTTCGGTCAGGATCAACTCGCCCAGGTCACCGGGGTAATGCGCGAGGTTGAGGCCAGTACCGGATCCGATCTCGACTGTGCGTCCGCGTGCCGTAGCGAGCAGCTTCTTTCGTTGGGTACGCAGGCCTGCCCGCTCGCCGGCCCAGAGAGACGGCTCATACACACCGGCAAATACGCGCCCCCAAACACGCGAACGACGTGTCGGTTCAACACCGGGGATGCTGCTGTCCACGAAGCGGACGATAGGTACCCGGCACGCGTCACCGCATCGCCCGGAAAGGCCAAATCGACGCGATGGCCCGTTCCGGTCATCGGGTCAGAGCAGGCCCAAGCGTGCCGCCTCGGCCACCGCGGCGGTCCGTGAACCCCGGCCCAGCTTGTGTCGGATATTGGCGACGTGTCGATGCACGGTGTGCTCGCTCAGGGACAGGTGCGCGGCGATTTCCTGGTCCTTCAACCCGTTCGCGACCAATGCGAGTACCTCACGTTCGCGGCTGGAGAGCAGCACGGCGGCTGGCTCTCCAGCGACCCGCGGACGAATGTCAGGCGCGAGAACAGAACGCATCGCACGCGCGACGGCGAACCGGTCCCCAGCCCAGGGGAAATGCGCCGTTCCGTCGAGCGGCAGAAGGGTCGCGCCCGGGATTGCGGCCGCGAGCCTCCGACCTAATTGGAAGGGGATCGCGCGGTCACCGCGGCGGTGGATCACCGACGTCGGCACCTGCAACTGCTCCAGCTCCGCCCGTACGTCGTTGCGGTATGTGACCTCCAGCCACTCCGCTGCCGTCTGTGGGCTCGCCGCCGCGCGCTGATAACCCGCCAGTCGCTCTAGCTCGTCACTGCTGGCTTCACCAAGGAAGAGATCCGCCAGAACACGCGACCCCAGCCCCCAGTGCGAGCGGACGGTAGCAAGCAAGGCCTCGCGCACCTCCGGTGAGGTTATGGACGAGCCGTCCGCGTACGCTCCATAGAGCAGTAGACGACTCACCCGCTCGGGGAAACGCGCTGCGAACGCGATCGCGGAACAGCCGCCCGTCGAGCCGCCGATCAACACAACCCTCTCCAGCGCCAGTTCGTCGACTACCGCTCGCAGCACCGCAACCTCCGCATCGAGCGTGAGGTCGTCGGCGCGCAGGTCCCGATCAGACATGCCGACACCCAGCCGGTCATAGCGCACAAGGGAATAGCCGGCGCTGGCCGCCTCCCAGAAGGTGCGGACCGCTGAATCGGACCAATCCAACTCCAGGTGGCTGACCCACCATGCGGGCGCAACCAAGGCCGGTCCATCACCGGTCAACGCGAGCGCAACACGACGACCGGTGCAATTCACGAACCTGATCGCCTCGTCGTGTGCCACCAGCCAAAAGTACCGGTGTCAGAACTTCAACCATCCGCCGCAAGGTCCGCGCTCACTCGACTTGGATACGCATCTCGCCGTCTGCGAATGCGCTGGCCTCGCCGGCACGGACGTGATGCCTCCCGTGACCGAAGAAGTCGGCCAGGATCCGGCCTCACCGCCCAATGTCGTCACTGCGCCCGGTGGCCATAGGCTCAACAAGCCTGACCCGTTCAAGCAGCATGTCGGTGGACGGCGACAGTTGGCTGTCGTAGCGGTCGGCGTTATCGACGTAGTGCACCCACTCACCATCGTTCCACGCTTCAATCTGCTTCTCGTTGGCCGCCACGATTACTCCTCGGAACAAACGTAGGCGTCGTCGTGGCCCTGGACCTTCGATCACCTCGCCTCGCCACGATGGTCGTAACCTCGGTGGCTCGGAGATTCACGCGAAGAACCTCACGAATGACGCTGCACGGCGCGAAGTAAGCGCCTTTCTGCAGTGGAGGTGCCGGGAATCGAACCCGTTCGAAGCCATTTTGGGTTCGTCCCCGTGATCGCCCCTCGCTGCCCGCCGGTGCCGGTTCATGCGGCACGATCTGCGACAACGCCTCTGTACGGTTCCCCGTCCCCACCCGCGGGTTACCAGGAGTGACCCCTTTCGCCTAAATGATCTTCGGGCCTTTACGGGCTTTGATCTTGAGTCTGCGACCGTTCGCCGGCCCTGTCTCCTACCGACCGACCCGGCCAACACGCGCCACGGCATCGTGGGATGTGACGGTCGACGTCGCGCTCGGTGGCCGGTTAGGGTCGATCGGCTTAGCCATCGGTGCAATAGGGCCGCTGAGCGCCACCTATTGCTATCGGCTGGTCCGCGCCAGAACGACGGCGGTAGGGATTTGAGCCCGCAGTCCCACCGACTTAATAAGCAGGCCGCCCCACACCTCAGTCGCCGGCCCGCATTCGCTCGCAATCCGAAGAGTACAACGCGGCTAACCCGCTCGAGTACCGATCGACGTCGTTGGTCGTGCTGGTCCGGCCAGAACATGCCCGTCGCGAGTTGAGACGACCATCTTAGGCTTGGATGTCGCCCCACCTACGAGGTCAAGATGTCGTTGTTGAGAGCTGGACACAGCGACACGATCAAATGCGTTGACAGGCAGAACTGCCGCGAACCGATGCGACGAGATCGCAATGAGATGTGACCTAAGTGAGAGGAAACTCAATGTACCTGGCGTACAGCTTTGACTCGCGGTAGCAATCGAGACAGCACTGCCGTGATGCGGGATCGCCGAGAGCGATACACAGCCACCACGCTTAAGTTGCGCCAATTGCTTTGGCGAGAATCGCACCGTAGGCCCGCCAGACAAAGACAGTAAGGCAAGTGAGACATTCGCCTTGCCGGTAAGCTGGCAGCTAACGCTCCGGGCCGTCAGCATGTTGCAGATATTGCCCCGGTCTGCGCCCGGCTTCAGCAGCGTACGCCAGCGTCGGTCGCCCTTCCAGGGCATTGCCACGATCTTGCCCTCCTCTGAGCTGTTCCCACCAAAGGCGAAGCCCACCAAACCAAACGGGCCGGCGATGAACTGGGGCGTTGTTCCCGCTGGCATCGGTGACCCAAGGTCCACCGTGGAGCCACCGAACCGATGTAGTTGAAGATCGGTTCGACATGGCTTCGACGCAGCCTGGCAGGTTCCGTCCTTTCCATTCGAGGTCTCGACCGCACTCACCCAGCCTGAAGGCGCAGCAGACACCGGGACATCGTTCGACGGCAGAGTCGCTGACCCCGCAGTGTGGGCCGCCAGGTCCCACCAATTCACGCGCCGCTCAAATGTCACCGGGTCCAACGAGCTCCATAGCAGAAGGCTGCTACCTACCAACGACACCGACTCGTCACGACGCCGCACCTTCGCAAGGCGACGCAGGTGGCCGTGACGACCCATCACATACAGCTCTCCCGCGTTAACGAAACCAGCATGCACGGTCGTGGAACTGTTCGTGGACTCGAAGGCTAAATATTGCGACGAGCCTTGTACCGCAACCAGCCGGAGGTGGCTGTCGGACACCGAGGACGGCATAGCAGCAACCGCATGCTGCCGCCCGATCACAACGGGCACGGTCAGCGCCACGAGGCAGCACGATACGGTCAGCCAGGCCGGACGTTGAGTGCGTCGATCGGCCGATCCAGTGAAGAGAGTGAACCTATCCATTATTCACACCCCTCCTTCTCCTTCGTAAGATCGACTCGCTTAGCGCCACTAACGCTCACACCCAAGTTGGTGCCTGGGAACGAGATGTGAGCGCTTCGTTTTGAGGGTTTCGCAAGTCGCTTGTACTAGACCTTTCCGTACATATCTAACGTGTGGAACGTTATACCGTATTCAATTGTGTCATTAGTAATGCCGAAACAAAGCGTTGGTGAAGTGGGTATGAGATATATAGCCATGCCCTCTGGCTCACGAGGATCTGCGTCCACATCAGCGGACGAAGAGGTGCGCAAATGATATGTGCCGCCACCGTTCGGGTTGTCGTCGCCGTTGATGTCGATCGACGTCGTGTAGATCGTATATGGCGAGGTAGACTTATCCCAATCTAACATGTACACCCAAGAGCCGTATAGAGTCCAGCCTTGGAAGACGTCCAGGTCGGTAGCCTCTATAACCGGCGGCTGCTGGATGGTTGCTAGTGCGGCCGAAAAGTCTGGGCCATCCGTGCTTGACCAAGAATACGCGCTGACATATTTGGTGGAGATAACATCGGGTGGAGGGTCTTGATTATAAACATTTTCCGTGTACCGTAACGCGAGGAGGCCATTCTGCGTATCTAGAGCACAGGAGTACCCGGTAATATAGCCGTTTTGTATGGTGATCGGGTCGTAGAGCTCTAGATCCGAAGAAGAAGCCTGGAATACGGCACCGGGCGTGAACGGCACCCTCGCAACTTTGTTCCCAAACCCATCCCCATTTGCGGGCGGCTGCGATTGGCATTCGACCCATATGTACGTCTGCGAAGCCTGCGGCTCTACACCAATCGCGACACCGTGACCGAAACCCAAAAGGAACATCGAATGCGGCGGATTCGGAGGTGCACCCGACATCGGTAATTGCGTTATCGCGAGGTTCCCGGCCGCCTCGTTATCTGCCATCGCCATCGACAGTGACGCCGAGACCGGGTAACTTCCGGACGCGGTTTTCCAACTCGTCGATTGATCATACGAGATACTGCATGCACCCGCGACCTGCGCAACGTAGACGAGATTGTTCACATTATCGAAGGCAAAGCTCTGGATCTCAACCGCGTGGTCGATACCAACCATGCCAGACACAAGTCGGGTGGACGGATCACCGACGTTTATCACATCCACGGTGACAGGAACACCCACAACGCCCTCCATGCCCCCGCTGGCTCGATTTTAGTCTACTGAAACGAAAACGACAGGCGGTCGACCATATTACTTTGGCCGAAATTTTTCGATGGGGCTGCTTCCCACGACGAGGGACCGCTTGCGTGGGTCGCTGGCTAAGTCTCGCTTGGCACAACTTTGAGCACTCTGCTCGGCGTTGCCTTCTGCCCCGATGCGGTCTGCCGTCCAACTCGGCCCGACGTCAGTTGCGCGCTTTTGCGCTGTGGTCAGCTCGGCGTTCTCGCCGCTGGTCAGCCAAACGTGCAAACCTCGGTCGATGCAGTGCTGTAGGCGCCACGTTTAGATCGACTGCTCGCTGACCCCTAGAGCATGCGCCACGTGGGCTACGCCACGGCCGGGTACGGTGAGATCAACCACCTGCCAACGGAAACCTGGCGTGTACCCCCGTCGCCCCACTCATGTCTCCTGATGTCAGACACCAGAGTCCAGCATCGCCTACGCCGTTGAACTCGGGGCGCAGCAGGGCCTCTAGTGAACCCGGGGCCGTTCAGTCAGCGGCTTACCCCTCGGCCGTGGTCGCGTTCGGCGGTGAGCGGGCGGTGGGGATCCGGTTCTCTGTAGCCGAATCGTTCGGATGCGAGGGGTCTTCTGCTGATTCTGCTGCTTGCCCGCGTGGCCGGCTCGAGCGACCGGGTCGGCTGGATCGGTTCGGGGAGGCGGGTGTGGGCGGCGTCGTGCGCGCTGTTGTGGTTGAGGAGCCGGGCGAACTGGGCGGCTGCGTCGGGTGCGGCCCGGGTCGTGTTCGCTGAGGTGATCTCGGGGTCGGGTTCGAGCGCGAGGTAGAGCCGGTTGGATTCGCGGCCGCGGGTGAGCGCGACGTAGAGCCGGGTGCGGTCCAGCCCGGGCCGGGCCAGGGTGAGTGAGTGGTCGACGGTGGCGCCTTGCGCGGCGTCGATGGTGGACGCCCACCCGTAGGTGGCGTGTCGGGCGAGGTAGTCGCGGGGTAGCAGGGTGGTGTCCGGGCCGTGCAGGCGCCGGACGGTGAGCCCGTGCGGGGTGTGGCCGGTGACGGTGAACAGGTCACCGTTGCGCAGGTGGTCAGCCCCGACCGGGATCCGTCGGTTGTTGCGGGTGACCCGCATCCGGTCGCCGACCCGCCATTGGTATCCCCCGGCGGCCAGCAGCGGATCACCGCGGATCTCACCGTGTTCGATCGCGCGGGCTCGGGCGCGCGCGTTGAGCTGGTCGACGTCGTCGTGGCTGCGAGCCAGGAGCAGGACCCGGGCACCGGCGCCGGTCAACCGCTCGTACTCATCGAGCACCGCGTCGTAGGGGTCGGTGTCGGGGTGAACCGGGTGGACCCGGTCGTGGGCGAGGTAGGCGGGGATGCAGGTCGGGTCACCGGCGCGGAGCTGCAGCGTCGCGACCTGCTCCCATCGTTCACGGAGTCGGTGGACGGTGGTCAGGGTCGGGGCGTCGAGGCGGTCGGCGAGCGCGGGCAGCATCCCGCCGGCCGCGTCGATCGCGCCGATCTGCGCCGGGTCACCGACCAGCAGCAGTTTCCCGCCGACCGTCTCGACCTCGCGTTTCAACGCGTGCAGGTCGGCGGTGGCCAGCATCGAGGCTTCGTCCACGATCAGCACCGCCCCGCGCCGGAGCCGATACCGCGGGTCGACCGGCCACCGGCCGGTGCTGTTCGCGTGCAGGTATTTCGCGACCGTGTCCGCGGGCAGCCCGGTCGCGGCCGTGAGTTCTTTCGCGGCCCGGGCCGAGGGTGCCAGGGCGATGACCTGCCGGCCGGTGTTCTGCCAGGCGTCGATGATGGCCGCGAGCGTGGTGGTCTTCCCGGTCCCGGCCGGCGCGACCAGCACCGAGAGTTGTTCACCGGCGCGGGTGATCCAGTGCACCGCCCGGGCCTGGGCCGGGTCGAGCTGATGCTGCCCGCAGGCCCGTTCGACCGTCGGGTGCGGGCAGATCGCCACGCCCGCCCGCCGGCCGGCCTCAGCGAACCGGATGATCGCCAGCTCCTGGCCCAAGGTGACCGCGCTGGCGTAGCGGGCGTCGGAGCGGCGGCCGCAGCCGTCGCGTTCGGGGAGCAGGGTGACGGTCTGCTCGAGGGTGAGGGCACGGTCGGTGAGCCGCTCCACCCAGTCGGTCACCGTCGCCGCGTCCACCGCTGCGTCCGCGGGGATCCGCGCCGCGACCTCGACCGCGAGATCCGAGCGGGTGAAGACCGCCTTGCGGGCACCCGCCGCGGCCACCGCGTCGAGCACCAGCCGGTCCACGTCCGGCGCAACGTGCGGCGCGCGACCGGCGGTATCCGCGACCGCGGTAACCAGCCGGTCCGGGGTCCAGCCCAGCTCACCGGCTTCGCCGTGCCAGCGGTCGACCAGCCCGACGATGTCGACCCTCGCCTTGCCGGGGCGGGTCTTGAGCACCGCGACCTTGCACACCGCGCTCCGTTCCGCTGAGGTCAACGGCCGGCCCAGTGCCGCCTCGTAGCCGGCGAGCACCGGCGCGGACTCGACGGCGACCTGCCCGGCGCGGGTCGACCACCGGTCGCACAGCGTCTGCGGGACACCCGCGATCTCCGCCTGCCCGTCCTTGCTGACCTCTGCCCAAGTCACACCGAGTCGGCGGGTCAGCTCGCAGCGCAACGCCGCCTGGTAGAGGACGCCGGCGGACTTCTTGTGCGTGTAGATCTCATACCCGTCAATGGTCCGCCACTGCCCGTCCGGGCAGTGCAGCTTGTTCAGCACCAGCGCGTGGGTGTGCAGCTGCGGATCCCCCGCCCGTGACGTCCGGTGGTCGAACACCGCCGCGGCCAGCCCGTCCGTGCCGACCTGGGTGTGTCCGTTGCGCCCGGCCCGGGACAACCCGGCATGGCTGTCCAGGTAGTCCAGCCCGGCCCGGACCGCCGCCCGGTGCGCCGCCTGGATCGCGGCTCCGATATCGCCACCGCCGAGCGCCCACAGCGCCGAGACCGACTTCGGGGCGGAGAAACACAGGTCATACCCGGTAACCCCGTCCGCGCGCCACGCCCGTCCCAGCCGATACCGGCCGGCCGGGTGCACCGCCCGGCCGAACGTCGCCTCCAGCTGCCACTCCCGCACCTCACCCCCCGGCTCGAGCCCGAGCCGGTCCAGACCCCGGCCGTACCAGCGCCCCGGCGCCTCACCGATCCCGAGAAAGTACTCACACCCACCGCGCCCGACCTGGTTCGCGTAGTACCGCCACGAGCTCGTCCGCACCTTCGCCGTAGACAACATGCCCGGCACCGTACGCATCACCGATGCACATGTCTGCTGGGATCGTGGGGCGGGGTGAGAAGGGCAGCGAGAGGTGATAGGCGGGGCGGGAAGTGGTGGTAGGCAAAGGAATGTGGCGGTGAAGAGGGGTGAAGGGAAAGCAGGTGGGCGAGGTGGATCGGGAGAAGGTGAGAATTCCTCACGCGGTCGGGCGTGTCGCGGCCGCTACCGCAGTGGCAGGTCCCGGACTCGGACCCGGTCGTCCTCGACGACGACCACCGCGCCGGAGGTGAGCGCGTCGGCCAACGCGGGGAGATTGGCGTCGAGCAGCGCCGCGATTGCCTCCGTACGGCGGGGGCTGGTCAGGCGTACCAGCACGACGGAAGGACGTGTCCGGCCGGTCACCGCGAGCAGCGTGCCGAAGTCGGTGTCGGCCGACAGCACCACCCTGTTCTCGTGGTCGGCGGCCTCGAGGATGGTGTGATCGCTGGCCGAGCTCAGGTCAAGGTCGCTGACGTGCACAGCGTCATGACCGGTGGTGACGAGCAGGGCGGCGAGGCGAGGGGAGAGGTTCGCGTCGACGAGAATTCTCACGCCGGGTGGCGAAGCGGCAGCTCACGTTCCCGGACGGCGGCGGCGGCGTAGCGCAGGGCCTGGGCGACGTCCTCGGCTTCCAGGTCGGGTAGGTCGGTGAGGATCTCCGGAACAGTCATCCCGTCCGCGACCATCGCGACCACGGTGGCGACGGGGATCCGCAGCCCACGGATACACGGCTGGCCGGACATCTTGTCCGGTTCGATCGTGATGCGGTCGAAGATCACCCCTCAAGAGTAGAGACGATGCGGGTCGGAGGCCACCGCGAATCACTAGCGCCGCATGGATTGCTACTGGCTGCGTTTGCCGCGCGGTGGCTTCTTCGGCGGGAACATGAAGTCGCGGTCGTTGGCCTTTTCCGCGACGTAGCCGCGGATCCCGACCTGGCGAAGGTGGTCGAAGAAGCGGCCCATCTCCTCCGCGGCCTGGTCGAGCCGGTCCGCACGAGAGTCGAGCATCGCTAGCAGCAGTTCCTTGCGGCGGGTTGGGTAGTCCAGAAGCGTCCTTTCCGTCGGGCCGCCGTAGACCCGTTCGAGAACGAGGTCGGATTCATCGGGTTCGACGTGCCCGACTTCGGCGAACCGCTCCCGCAGGTACTCGAGCTGGTCGTTGCGACCCATCGCCAGCAGGTACAGCTCGTTGACCCGATCGCCGGTGCCTTGCAGGTTGCGACGATCCCCGGGTGGCGGGATCAGAAACCAGATGATCGGCAGGTCGAACCCGCACGCGAATGCGAGCAGCTCCTGCGCGTCGAACTCCCGGCGTTTCTGCCCGCCGTAGGCGCCCTCGATCCCGGAGATCGCGGCCTGCTTGAGCCGCACCCCGAGAAAGGGCGCGAGCCGGTCCGCGGCCTCGTCCTGGGTCAGGCCGCGAAGCTCCCGCGCTCGCCGGAAGTTGTAGGCAACGATCTCGTTGAGGTTCACCCCGTCCGGGAACGGTCGTGCCGGTACGTCACGGTCCGTCTCGGTCTTTCTGCTACGCGCCACGATCGGCAACCTACACCCGCCTGAAGCAATGTCACCACTTGCCTTGACAGATATCAGGCGTATGGTCCTTGGCCAGTATTAACATTCGTCATCGGCGATGCCCGGTGCAGGACCGTGAGGAGCCCACCATGACCTTGCTGACCGTCGACCAGGCCGCCGCATACCTCGGCACCGGGCCCCGGTTCATTCGCCGGCTGATCGCCGAGAAACGGATTCCCTACGTCAAGCTCGGCAGCAAGGTCCGGCTCGAGGACACCGACCTCGACGCCTTCGTTTCAGCCGGCCGGATCGAAGCCCAGCCACAGCAGCTTCGTCTCGGTTAGTTATCCACACAGCGCCGCCAAGCGAGCCCGAGGGACGCGGCGGCGCGGTAGAGCGGAGGCAAAGAGCGAGTCGCTGGAGCGTTCATGGCCTATCTCAAGACCAGAGTCCGAGACGGCGGTACCTCTTACGTTGTTTGCTGGACGGACTCGGCGGGACGCGAAAGCCAGCGCACCTACCGCGACAAGACCAGCGCCAACCGCGCGCTGAAGGAACGGATCGCCCAGGAGTTGCGCGACGAGCTGCCCGACGAACGCGCGGCACGGGAGCCGTTCGAGAAGGTCGCGAAGGACTGGCTAGCTGTCACGACCCGGCGAGTGAAGCGACGTACGGCGGAGAGCTACGAGACCTCGCTGCGTGTCCACGTGCTGCCGACGTTCGGAGCCCGACGGATCGGAGCGATCACCTCCCGCGACATCGAGCACTGGCTGGCGGAGCTCGGCGAAACCAAGATGGCCACCAAGTCGATCTACAACCACTACACACCGCTGTCGGCGACCTTCAAGTACGCCGTGCGTCACGGCATCATCAGGGTCAACCCGTGCTCCGGGGTCGACCTGCCCTCAGATAGAGACTCTGCAAAGTTCGAGGGAACGCCGCTGACCCGAAGCCAGGTGGACCAGCTCGCCACCGAGCTCGACCGGTGGCCGCCGTACGGACTGGTCGGCCGGTTCCTTTCCGCGACCGGCCTGCGGGCGGCTGAGTTCTGCGGGCTGCTGATCGCCAACCTCGATCTGGACCGCGGCAGCGTCTCGGTGACTCGCACGCTGACCCGCAATCGCAAGCTCGACGAATGGGTGGTCGGGACCCCGAAGACCAGGCGGGGTCGCCGCGATGTCCCGATCCTCGACGACGACCTGCTCGACGCGCTGTCGGACTACGTCGCCGAGCATCCTCGCGCCGACGAGCTAAGCGCTCCCCTGTTCTACGGCCGAGCCGTCGGCGGTCACGACCGCGACCCGTCGAAGCCGTGGGACGCGCACGTCTTCTACCAATGGCACCTCAAGCCAGCCGCAGCCCGGATCGGCGTACCCGCACTCCGGCTGCACGACCTGCGGCACACCGCCGCGACCCTTTGGTACGAGGACGGCATCCCTCTCTCGGTCATCAGCCGTTGGCTCGGTCACGCCTCGGTCGCGGTCACCGACCAGGTCTACGTTCACCTGCGGCCGAACGACGATTACACGCCGTGGCGCGAACAGTTCCGGGCAGCACGCGAAGCAGCCAAAGCGCAGTCCAAACCGACCCGCTGATCGAGCCTGCGAAGGCCGACCGCTGGTGCCCGCTGGACACCCTCAGGACACTCGTCTGTCCGCCAGTGCCTAAATGATCTTCGGGCTTTGACGGGCTTTGATCTTGAAGCGAAATCGCCGCCAGCAGAAACAAGACTCTGACCTGGGCCTTTACCGGCGACGAGAGCTTCGATTTGGTGGAGGTGCCGGGAATCGAACCCGGGTCCTTCGGCGGGTCATCAAGACTTCTCCGGGCGCAGCCTGCTTCGGTTTTCTCGGCCCCAGCAGCGGCGCAGGCACCCTGCTGCAGGCCCAGTCACTGTTTGGTTTCCCTCAGGACCCCGTGACCGGGTCCCTCGGTGGAGCCTCCTATCGATGCCAGGTCCTAGGGCGGAGGCGCCCCTAGGCTGACAGCTTCGCTACCGGTTAGGCAGCGAGAGCGAGCCGGTTGTTATCGGCATTTGTTGTTTTGCCGCGGTGGTTAATGAGTTCACGCGACATCCTCAGCCCGCTTCTCTCGAATCGACGTCCGAAGTCGAAACCGTTCACCCCCTGGTGGGTTGGTGTCTGTTACCCCTCCAGGCTACCCACGTCCGACCGCCCGATCACGCGGCTCGGTACGCGCGCGGTACGTCGCGCGGCACCCATCGGAGCAGAAGTACGTCGTGACACCACCACTGACGGCGACCGCGCCCGGGTTCGCCTTCTCGACCCGCATCGCGCACACCGGGTCAGTCGCGTAGCGGTCATCGCCCGCCGATCCGCGGTGACGGGCCAGCCACCACACGGCGCCGAACGCGATCAGGAACACGATGTCCAGGTACGTCGTCGCGTTCCAGCGGAACCCGGTGCGCACCGGCTGCATGTGCCGGGCATGCGGCAACAGCCCCGAGACATGGAACAGCGCCTCGGTCGCCAACCCGGCGAGGCTCATCACCGACCACAGCACGCCGACCAGGATGAGCGCCTGCCGGCCGCCGTACAGCTTGCGGTAGATCACCACCAACGGCGCCGAGAGCAGGTCCGCGAAGACGAACGCGACCACCCCCGCAACGCTGACACCGCCGGACCACAGCGCGGCGGCGAGGGGGACGTTGCCGATCGAGCACACGCAGCTGACGAACGCGACAAGGGGACCGACCACCGCGTTCTCGAGAGCGGTCCAGCCTCCGTGACCGGTGACGAAGACGTGCCGATAGACCGAGTTCGGAACGGCGACGGCGAGAAAGCCGGCGACCACGAACCCGATCACGAGCTCGCGGCGCAGCATCCGAAGATCGGCGAGGGTGAACGAGGCCGCGTCACTCCAGTTCTGCCGCGACCGCCAGCGCGCGGACAACGACCCGCCGGTGGGCTCGCCTCCGTGCGCATGACCTGCGGTAGCCGCCGTCGCTCGACGCCGGGCGGCTGCCACGTAGCTGCCGCGAAACACCCTCGGGCCGATCAGAGCGAGCAACACGATCATGATGGAGCCGCCGACGAACTCGGCGACCGCGAACTGCCATCCGAGCAGCAGCCACAGCACGACGCCGAGCTCGACCACGAGATTCGTCGAGGCGACCATGAACACCATCGAGGTGGTGAAGTCGGCGCCGCGGGAGAACAGCGTGCGCGCCAGAGCGCTCGCGGCGTACGAACACGACGACGATGCGGCACCAAGCAGAGAGGTGCGCACGATCGTCCTCGGACCGTGGTCGCCCATTACGCGCTGAAGCTGTGCGCGCGAGACGAACGCCTGGACCAGGCCGGACAACGTGAACCCGAAGATCAGCGCCCACAACGTGTCCCAGAACATGAAGAAGCCCTCGGACAGGCTGCGACCGATGGTGTCCACGGTCACCCACCGATGCCGAACAGCCCCGCCGCGTTGTCCCAGCAGACGGCGCGCAGCCAGTCGTCACCGAGCCCGAGCCGCACCAGCGCCTCGAGCTGGTGCGCGTACGGGTACGGGATGTTTGGGAAGTCGGTGCCCAGCAGAACCTTCTCCCGCAGCGCGACAAGCCGCGGCGCGAGCACGGCACCGGTGGCAGCGCCGCCGCCGAAGTCGGTGAAACACATCGTGCTGTCGACCCGCACGTTCTCATAACGCTCGGCGAAGCCGAGGAATTCGTCGTACTCCGGCATTCCCATGTGGGCGGCGATCAAAGGCAGGCTCGGGTGGCGGGACAGCACCTCGCCGATCGGGCCGGGGCCGGTGAAGGCACCGGGCGCCGGGCCACTTCCGGCATGTACGACGACAGGGATCGCGGCGTCGGCGAGCATGCCCCAGGCCCGGTCGAGCAGCGGGTCGCGCGGATCAAAGCCACCGACCTGGACGTGCACCTTGACGATGCGCGCACCAGAGCGAAGCGCTTCGTCCAGGTAGCCGGCCACCTCCGGCTCGGGATAGATGGTCGCGCTGGCGAGGACATCGTCGTGGGCGCGGCCGAACTCCCGCGCCCAGTCGTTCAGCCACGCCGCCATGCCGGGCTTGTGCGCGTAGACGAGCGAGGGAAACGCGCGCACTCCCATCGCGTGCAGCCGGTCCAGCCGCTCGGCCTGCGGCCAGCGGTACTCGATCGGCCAGCGCCGGCCGATGAGCGGGCCGGCCGAGTCGAAATACGCCCACACCTTCTGCAGCACCCGGTCGGGCATGAAGTGCACGTGGGTGTCGATCAGCCCGGGCAACCCGAGTGCACGCCAGAAGGCGGGCACTTCGGCATCGGACCGCGGCGGATCGACCACCGTCTCAGTCTCCCCAGCGCGCGCTCGCGCTCACCCAGGCGGGGTCGGCGGTCGCAGGCTCAGTCACGGCCCTTTGCCCGCCGGCCGGCTGCTCGCGCGATCTCGCGTTCGGCGTCACGCGTAGCCAGGCTCTGCCGCTTGTCGTAGCTGCGCTTGCCGCGGGCCAGCGCGATCTCGACCTTGGCCTTGCCGTCCTTGAAGTACAACGAGAGCGGGACGAGCGTCAGCCCGCCCTCCTTCGTCTTGCCGACCAGCCGGTCGATCTCCTTGCGGTGCAACAGGAGCTTGCGGGTACGACGTGGCTCGTGGTTGGTCCAGGTCCCCTGCGCGTACTCCGGGATGTGCAGGCCCTCCAGCCAGATCTCGCCGTCGCGTACCCGGCCGTACGCATCGACGATCGATGCCCGGCCGGCGCGCAACGACTTGACCTCGGTGCCCTGCAGCACGAGGCCGGCCTCGAAGACGTCCTCGATGGAGTAGTTGTGCCGCGCCTTGCGGTTCTGCGCGATCAGCTTGCGGCCGGTCTCCTTGACCACGGCCGGCTACACCCGCAGATGCCGGCGCAGCGTGAGGAACGACGCGAGTGCCGACAGCACCACGCCCACGAGCACGACGAGGGGCATCGACGCCCACAGCGTCGACCAGTCACCGAACGGCTTGAGGATCGGCGAGTGCTGGGTGGAGTTCGCGATGAACGACCGGACGATCACCAGCAACGCAAGGGC